>JAJUGH010000066.1 GCA_029268265.1 Alcaligenaceae bacterium
CCTGGTTGCCGGATGACACCGATCCGCGCTGGTTCGACCGTTTCCCGTCCCAACAATGCCAGCCTGACTATTGGCGAGGCGACGAGCCGTGGTTCGCCGAAAACATGCATCCAAATCACCCGATGCTGCGGGGCCGCCTGCCTGCGTTGCGACCCCGGCTGCTTCTGCGCACCGTGGCCGATCCCGACCGCCATGTGGAGCTGACGCCGGAATTGGATACGGTCTGGCTGATGCCCAACGATGAGCGCGTGGTGGTGCTGTACCGCGCTCAGATCCAGGTGCTGCGCGAAGACGCCAAGGATATCCAGGCGCTGGCGGTGTTCACCGAGAACCTGAGTGACCCGCCGCAGCCACTGTCGCATTGGTCGGCGGTCTGGCTCAACGCGCAGGAAGAAGAGCGGGACGTCGCACTGGATGTGCCCATGCCTTTAAGCCCGGAAGCGCTGGCCGAACTGGAAGCGACCGAGGCGACGGCCGCAGCCGATTCCAATGCGTTCGAGACTTCGTTGAATCAGGAAGTCAATGCAGCGTTGCAGTCGGCTACCGCTGAGGCGGAGGATCAGCTGCGTGCGAAGGGCTTGAATATCGAAGCGCTGAAGGCGCAGGCCTTCCAGCGCCAGTCTATCGGCCTCGCCTACGCGTATGGCGGCCCGGATTGGCGCGACAACCCCTATGGCCGCGGCCATGGAAGCATCGACTCGGCGGAAGGCCGCTTGCTGCCCAACGTCGAACATCCGGAGCACCCGGTCCTTAGTCCCTCGGATACGCCCGTCGTGGCCACCCTGGGGGCACAACCCATGGGCAGCAGCGGCCGTGATCGCTGGCTGGGCGCCGTGGACGACGCCTGGATCCGGCATCGGCTGCCCTGGTTGCCGGATGACACCGATCCGCGCTGGTTCGACCGTTTCCCGTCCCAACAATGCCAGCCTGACTATTGGCGAGGCGACGAGCCGTGGTTCGCCGAAAACATGCATCCAAATCATCCGATGCTGCGGGGCCGCCTGCCTGCGTTGCGACCCCGGCTGCTTCTGCGCACCGTAGCCGATCCCGACCGCCATGTGGAGCTGACGCCGGAATTGGATACGGTCTGGCTGATGCCCAACGATGAGCGCGTGGTGGTGATGTACCGCGCTCAGATCCAGGTGCTGCGCGAAGACGCCAAGGATATCCAGGCGCTGGCGGTGTTCACCGAGAACCTGAGTGACCCGCCGCAGCCACTGTCGCATTGGTCGGCGGTCTGGCTCAACGAGCAGGAAGAAGAGCGGGACGTCGCACTGGATGTGCCTATGCCTTTAAGCCCGGAAGCGCTGGCCGAACTGGAAGCGATCGAGGCGACGGCTGCAGCCGATTCCAATGCGTTCGAGACTTCGCTGAATCAGGAAGTCAATGCAGCGTTGCAGTCGGCTACCGCTGAGGCGGAGGATCAGCTGCGTGCGAAGGGCTTGAATATCGAAGCGCTGAAGGCGCAGGCCGCCAAAGCGGATACGGCTGATTTCAACATGAACGCGCCCTGGTCCGCCGACATGCCGAGCGACCCTAATGCCTTCCAGGCGTCATTGCAGGCACAGATAGAAGGCGCAATCACCGCGGCAGAGGCCGAATCCCGCGTCTATCTGACGAAGCAGGGCTTCAACGTCGATGCCTTGATTGCGCAGGGGAACAAGAGTGCCGGCATTGATCCCAGCCTCGCCGGGTTAACTCAGCATGCGATCGCAATGTTGCCAATACCTGAATCCGAGCGTGCCACGCATCTCGCGGCGGCGCAGCAGTTCGAGCAGGAGATGGAGGCATTGGACGCACAGTTGCAGGCCCAGTTCGACGTAGCGGATCAAGCGTACGTCGCCGCACTCGCCGATCTGTCGAAGGGACAGCGGGCAGATGCCGTCGATCCGCCCACGGGGCCGCGCGTCGTGTTGACGCGCGAAACCCTGCTCGAACGGGTTGCGAAAGGGGAGTCCGCAGCCTGGACGGAAATGGAGGGCCTGGACCTGAGCGGAGTCGACCTCACGGGCCTGGACTTGCGATTGTCCGTAATTCGCCAATGCGATCTGCGGGCAGCGGTGCTGGCCGGCGCGGACCTCACTGAAGCCGAGCTGGTGAACTGCACGCTGACCGAGGCCGACCTGAACGGAGCCAATCTGGTTCGTGCGCAGCTTGAGACCTGCGACATGTCACGCGCACGCGCGGCGAAGGCCAATTTTTCTGAGGCGCGGGTGAGCCAGTGTGTATTCGAGGCGGCGGATTTGAGCGCCAGTCTCTGGGATAGCGCGGAGGTGTCGGGTTCCCGTTACGATGCAGCGAGCCTCGCCAGAGCTTCGGGGCGCCGTGCTCGGTATACGCAATGCAGCATGGCGGCCGTCGATGCGACGGAGAGTCGCTACGAGCATGCTGAGTTTGAGCAGTGCTCGCTCGATGGAGCCCGCTTCACTCGTGCCGCACTAGGTGGTTCGACGCTGCAGGCCTGCCAGGCACCTCACGCCCAGTTCGATCACGCGCAGCTGCAAGGCCTGCGTACCTTGCTTGAGACAAGGCTGGACCAGGCCGATTTCAGCGCTGCTGACTTGCAGGATGCCAGCTTGCAGAATACATCGCTGCAGCAGGCAGTATTGCGCGAAGCCTGCCTGGACCGCGCCTTGGTAAAGGAATGCGACCTGAGCGGTACCGATGCCTGGCGCATGGTGGCGCGCGAGGCCGACTTTTCCGATAGCCGTATTGAACGGGCCAGCTGGCGAGGTGCGAACCTCATGCAGGCCACGATGGGGTACGCAAGACTGCTGGATACCGACCTCTCCGGCGCCAATCTTCACGCCGCGCAGACACGTACCGCCACTGTGCAGGGCCTGGTGCTGACTGGCGCACTGCTGACCCGCTGCCGCCTGATGCAGGAATATGGGGAGCGCGGCCATGGTTGATCCACGCTGGTCCACCCAGGAATTGATCGACATTCTGCGCAGGGGCGGCAGGCTGGAGGCCGACCTGCTGGTGAAGGCGGACCTGGGTGCCGCGGATCTCTCCGGAGTGCGCTTCGATCGTATGAACCTGGAGGGCACCCGCCTGCGGGGTGCGAATCTGGAGGGCTGCAGCTGGACCGACTGCCGTTTCGAAAATACCGGTTTGGACGATGCAGTGTTGAGCAATGCACAGTTCACGGGCTGCAAGTTCGTGAACGTATCGCTGCGGTCTGCGCGATTGGATCATGCCTGGATGCAGAACACAGAGTGGAAACAGTGCGATTTTCATCAAACCGACCTGACCCGTCTGGCCGCACTGGATACCGCCTTCCGAAACTGCGCAATGAATACCGCCATCCTCGCGGAAGCCTGGTTGTCTCAATGCACCTTGCAGGATCTGGACCTTGCCGGCGTGTTCTGGGACAAGGTGCTACTGCCCGACAGCACGATGGAAGGGTGCTCCCTGGCCGAGGCCACCCTGTCGCAATGCGCGTTCAATCGGGTGCAGGCGCTCGGGTTGAACTTGGCCAAGGCTCAGGCCCCGGGGCTTTCCCTGTATCGCGCCATGCTCGATGAGGCCTGCTTTGAGGACGCGAACCTTGACGCCGCGATCCTCGATATGGCTCGACTTGATCATGCCAACCTGCGCGGGGCGTCATTGTGCAATGCACGGTTGTACGGTGCGTCCTCGTTAGCAATTGACTTCACTGCCTGCCGAATGGTGCATGCCGATCTGTCGCATTTCCAGGCCGTCAACGCTGATTTTTCACGTGCCAATCTCACGGGCGCCTTGCTCCATGCGGCTGAACTGCCCAGCGCTTTGTGGCGCGACACCATACTCGACCACGTAAGACGCGATGATGCCGAACTGCGCGAAGCAGAATTGTGGCAGCCCGCCGTTTGATGAGAGGGATTTCCAACATGATGACAGCTAACACTCCTGACCTGGGCTCCCCCGTGGATGAAGCTTCGCTACCCAAAGCGTTCCCGGCCAACGGCCCCGCACGCCAGTACCATGCTCGACTCGTGATGAGCGACGGCCGCCGCTATTGTGCGCTGACCGGCGAAGGTGCGATCTGGGTGGTGCCCGCGGCGGGTTGTCTGCTACAGCCTTCGGTAGGCGATATCGCGCTGGTGAGCGTTACAGGGGGGGGCGGCTATGTGCTCAGTGTCCTGGAACGGGCGAAGCCCGAGCAGGACGCCGTGGTGTCGACGCCCGGGACCTTGCGCCTGCAGGCAGACAAAGTAAAGGTTGATGGCCGCCACGGCGTGGATATCGCTGCGGGTTCTGAGTTTGCGCTTCGCGCCCACAACGCCAGCATGCAGTACGGAACCTTGCGCGTGGAGGGAACGTCTATGCATGCGCGCTGGACCCAGCACGTGCAGGTGACCAAGCAACGTATCGAGATTTCAGATAAAGCGGAGAGCCATTTCGGCCACAGTACCCGACGCATCGCTACGCACGAAGAAGTCACTGCCACGTCGTATCGACAGCTCGTGAGTCGCGATTGGAGTGTGCGGGCGGGCACGGCGCGGCTGGTGGCCGACGACCGCGTGGTCATCGACGGCAATGCCGTGCAGATTGGTTAGGAGGGACATATGTTTGCGTTGAACACTGGAGGGGCCCAGGCGGTGGCCACCGTTCCCGATGTTTGCCTGACACCCGCGGCGCCATCGCCCGTGCCGATTCCTTATCCGAATATGGCATCCACATCCATGGCTGACCCGGGTTCCATTGTGCAGAAAGTCCTGATCTCCGCGATGCCGGCGCTGAATCTGTCCAGCAAGATCATGCTGAGCAATGGCGATGAGGGCGGCACTGCCGGAGGCGGTGCGGCCACTCACAAGATCATGGGCGAGACTCGATTCACGATGGGCAGCACGAAGGTGATGATCGGTGGCAAACCGGGCGTGCGGCTCACGGCGCTGACGACTCAAAACAATGACAACACCATGGGACAGGTGGTCGCACCAAGCCAGACCGTCGTCATGCTGATGAGCTAGGGGAATGGACATGAGAACGCTGTCCTTCGTGAGCCGTGCTCGTGGAACCGTGCGTTTGCTGACCGGCGCCGCCGTGTTGACAGCGCTCGTTGCCTGCGGTTCCGTCAACAGCATGCTGGGGGGCAATTCCGAAAAAGACGCGCTTCAGGAACTGAAGTGGTCGTACGCGCCTGACGGCCTACAAATCAAAGTCGAGGCGGACCCGCTGCTGAACGAGGCCAGCGGGCAGCCGCACATGTTGGCGGTGGTTGTCGTGCAGCTCGAAGCGCCCAATGCCTTCACGGCCATGACATCAGATTCCGACAAGCTGCGTGAGCTGCTGCTGGCGCCTGGTCCGAGCCAGGGAATGCTGGCCCTGGACCGGGTGTTCATTGCGCCTGGCGAACAACGCACCTTGACCCTCCCCCGCGTGGAGAAGGCGCAGTACATCGGCTTGGCCGCCGGCTACAACCATCTCGATCCGGCGCGCAGTACGCGGCTGTACCAGGTAGGAGTGCACGTAGACGCGTCCGGACTTGTCATTAAGAAGCGTACTGCAGCCCCGGACCCAATGGCTATCGACCTGCACCTCGGCCCGGAGAGCATACAGGGCGCTCCCAGCACGCGGGCAGCCCCCGTTGAACCCGTCAAGCCTGAAGGCGGCCCTTACCCGCCCGACGACACCTCTTCCTCCGATTCCGCCACCGGGAAGCCATGACTACGCATTTGAAATCTTCCATTTTCTGGCACCAGGGCCTGTTCCTGGAACCGCAACACTTCCAGCACCAGGATATGGCGATGGAAGCGATGCTTTCCCGACAGCTGGAGCTCACTTCGCCCTGGCCGTGGGGGTTCGGTGCATTGCTTTTCGATGAATCGGCACTGCATGCTCGCAGCCTTAGCGTGCGGCAATTGGCGGTTCGCTGGAAAGATGGCGCGTTCACCGAATTCCCCGGCAACGCCCGTGTGGAATCCCGCCGCTTTGAGTTGACCGACTTCGCGCAGGGGCCACGCACCGCATATCTGGGCTTGCGCCGCCTGGTCGACAACGAGTTGAACGTGTTGCGTTACGAGAAGATCGAAGAAGTCGCCCAGAGCCGGTCGCGCTTCGCCGCGCTCGCCGATCCGCTGCCGATGCCTGACCTCTATTCCGCCGGCGCGGCGGGCCGTGTGGCCGTAATGGATTATGTGTTGAGGATATTTTGGGAAGACGAGATCGAACATCTGGGCGATTACGAACTTATGCCGCTGGTGCGCCTGGAGCAGGACGGCGAGACCGTAAGGCCCGTGGCAGACTTCACACCGCCTTGCATGAACCTCGCGGCTGCCCCGCAACTGCAACGCGTTCTGAATGAGCTGCGAGACGAAGTGATTGGCCGGGCGCGTCAGTTGGAAGTCTTCAAGAGGCCCCTGAGTCTGCGCGATCAGGACGGTGATGCGTCCGAACTGGGCACCATCCTGGCGCTGTCGGTGCTGAACCGGTATGGCGCTCAGCTCAATCACTTGATCGAAGGGCCTCAAACCCACCCCTGGCAGGTGTACGGGTCGCTGCGCCAACTGGTGGGAGAACTGAGCACGTTCACCGAGTATTGCGATCTGCTGGGCGAAACGCGCGACAACCAATCCTTGCTCAAACCGTATGAGCATCTCAATCCGACCGGGGCGTTTGAGAGTCTGCGCGTACTGCTCCTGCGGCTACTGAATGAGATTACGCTCGGGCCGGAGATGTTCGTGCGCTTTGAGCGCGACGGGGCCGCCGATACCTTGTACCGGGCCGAGCTCCCGGGCAACTTCTTCGGGCCTCGACATCGCCACTATCTGATGTTGCGTTGCGCACTCGAGCCGTCGCAGGCGACGGAACTCATGATGCTGGAAGGCAAGCTCGCGACACCCGAGAGTATCGAGATGATTGTGAATCGCGCACTGCCGGGTCTGGAGCTGATTCCCATGCAGACCTTGCCGCCGGGCATGCCTCGGCGCAGCGGCGCGGCGTATTTCCGCGTGGAAAGCCAGTCCGCGCTCTGGGATGAAGTCCAGGCGGAAGGTCTGCTCGCCTTGTTCCTGCCCAACCCGCCCGAGGATCTGCGGGTCGAGCTGATCGTGACAAAGGGATAGTGATGCGTTTAGCCAGTTACTGGGTACCCGAGATGGAAGCGGCCTATACCGCCTTTCGGGAGGGCGGTGCCGATGTCGACAGCATCGCCGCCACCATCAAGGCATCGCTCGATCGTGTGAGCGAGCAGGCTCGGGGCGCGGGGTATACGTCCGAGCAGGTGAATGACTCCCTGTACGCCATGGTGGCGTGGATAGACGAAATGGCGATGTCGCTGCAGTGGCCGGGCGCGGCCGCATGGCGGTTGTCGCCGCTGCAGCGGCATTACTTCTCCACCACGCGCGCAGGCGTGGGTTTCTTCGAGCGGCTCCAGGGCCTTCCAGAGCACGAGACGGAAGTCCGCGAGGTCTACGCGCTCATGCTGGTAGCCGGTTTTCAGGGCGACTTCGCGCACCGGCCGGCCGAGGCCCTGAAGGGGTTCCGGGGCGACCTGCTGGATCGTGTGGCTCAGGAAGTCGGCATGGCGCCTTTCGCGGCCGGGCATCCCTTGTTTCCCGACGCCTATGCGGCGGGTAGTGAGACACGGCCGCGTCGGGCGGGGCCGTCCGCGGCACTCATGCTGACGCTGCTCGTGCCGGTCGCCCTTCTGGCGATTCTGTACATGTATTTGAATGCTCAGCTGATAAGCGAGTTCGCAGAACTGATCACACCCCTGACCGAGGGGTTCTAAAGCCATGACCAAGAAGTTGCTGGGTGTACTGGGGTGGACGTTCGGGCTTTTGATATTGGCCCTGGCGTGCTGGCTCGCAGGTGTGGTGCTGGGCTGGGCGCTATGGCAATCGGTTGCCCTTTTCCTTGGTGTCATCGTCGCCGGCTTGTTGCTTGCGTGGCTGCGCCGTCGCTGGCATGCATGGAGCCTGCGTCGTCGCCTGGCGCGCCCGACAACGACCGTGGTACACAGCACGGCGCAACTGGATGCGGATTGGCGCGCCGGGATGTCGGCGTTGCGCCAGTCCCGCCTGTCGCGCTTCGGATCGCCGCTGTACGTGCTGCCGTGGTTTCTCGCGCTGGGTCCGGACGATAAGGCGCGCGCCGCCATGCTGCGTCGGGCAGCGGCCCGCGAACCGGTCTCTGCGGGTGGCGATGAGCCGCCGGCGTTGCAATGGTGGCTGTTGCCCGGGATGGTCATGCTCGACCCGGCCGCCACCTCCGCTTCAGAAGCCATCGCCCCCGCAGCACCGGGCTGGAAGCGCATGCTGTACTGGATGATGCGTACACGGCGTCGTGAACCGCTGAACGGACTGGTGCTTACTTTCAGCAGCAGTTGGCTGATGGAATCGGGCGATGCGGAATTGGCCGACGTCGGTCAGGTGCTACGACAGCGTGTCGACGAGATGGTACGCGTGTACAACGCACGGGTTCCGATCTATATCGTGTTGAGCCACTGCGAGTCGCTGAAGGGCTTCTCCACCTGGGCGGGTTCTTTAGCCGGTGGTGCAGAAACGCAGGCCATGGGCTATCTGCACAAAACGCGGTTTGACGGCGTGGGCGAGTTTCTGCGTGATGCCTTTGCGCATATCGTGGGCCGCATGGGGCAACTGCGTGTTCTGCAGGGACGGCACGTGCAACCCGCAGCCGAGGTCTTTGGCTTGCCGGAGCGTCTCTTGGCGCTATCCGGGCGGCTCGACAAGGTGTTGCGGCCCGCCTTCCAGGCCACTCCCTATTCGGAGACGCCCTTGCTGCGCGGCCTGTACCTGACGGCGAAGCGCTCCGGCGATGCGGTACACCAGGCCGACTGGTTCAGCACGGGTTTGCTCAACGACGTGCTGCCTTCGCAGCGAGCGGCCTGGGAGCCAGTGGAACGCATGCGTCACTGGCGCCGCATGCTGCGGCACTCCGCCGTGGTCGCGTGGCTGGTGCTATGCGCGTTGGCAGGAACCTTCATGGTGCATACGGCTCAGACGGCGAAGAACCAATTGCGACTTGCCGCCACCGATACCGGGAAAGCCGTTGCCGACTTCTCTGGCGGCCTGGCGTCCGACATGCACGCGCTCAAGGCGGTGCGCCATGCGGTGGAAACCTTGGAGGCGCGGCCGGATTGGCAGCGTGCGTGGATGCCGTTCCAGCATCACGTGAATGACGCCGAGGCGCGTTTGCAAAAAGCTTATGCTCACGCCTTTCACGACGAAGTGCTGATGGCCAATCTGAACCCGGTGCTTGTTAAGGTGTTATCCGAGCCGCAGACGGGAGAGGCGGACCTGGCCACCGTGGCACTGGCTCAGAACCTGGTGCGTCGCATCAACCTGCTTGAGGCGCGCCTTTCTCATCAGGACCTGGACCGTCTCCCCGCGCCGGGAACCGAGCTGGAAGGGCTCATGTCGGTCGTTCAGAAGGGCAACCTCAGCCCGCTGGACGCTCTGCTGTTGGGCGATATGTATCGCGACTACCTCGATTGGCAGGACAACACCGACTTGCTGGTGGATGAACGCCGGGCCTTACAAAAGGCGCTCAGTTCGCTGGGGCTGTCGGCACGCCCGATCCAGTGGGTGCATGTGTGGACCTCCATGCAGCCCAAGCTGCAGCCCATGCGGATCCGGGATTTCTGGGATCTCGCCAACTACAGCGACCTTCCCGAGGTGCCATCCGCGATGACGCTCGACGGTCGCCGCGCGGTGCTTTCCTTCCTGAAGGAGTTGGCTCAGGCTGGCGACGATCCCGAGGCTTGGGCGGAGCGTCAGGCGCAGTACGAACAGCTTTTCATCGAGGATGGCTTGCAACGCTGGTATGCCTTCTCGGACGCCTTCGTGTATGCGCACGATTTGATGGCCGACGCCACGTCGCGCCGTACGGTGTTGTCTTCTCTGTTGACGCCGACGGACCCGTATCGGCGGTACATGAGCCTGCTGTCCGAGCTGGCGGGCTCGCTGCGGGCCGATGTGCGGCCGGCATGGCTGGAACAAGCGCAGCGGCTGGACAAGCTCGCACGGCATGTGCAACTTCCCGACACCAACATCCAGACTACCAACGTCGCGACTTCCACGCTTACCACGCTGCAGAGCCTGAAGGTCGTGCAGGACTTCGGCGGAGACGTAATCAAGGCGCTTCCGGGAGGCCATGCGATCAAGGAGGGCATTGCGAGCCTGAGCACCGATCAGCAGGCGCTCGCCTACTTGCAGGCTTATCAGAAGGGTGTGCGCTCCACCACCTTGCTGCTACAGCAGGGGGATGGTAACGCCATGGCCGCCGCGGTGCAGATCTGGTCGTATGGTCATGACCCTCAGGTCAAAGACGTGCCCATGGTCGACGCCTACGATGCGATGGAGTCGCTGAAGGCGCTGTACGCAGCGTCCAACGATCCCCGTGAGGTCATCGTCTGGCAGGTGGCTGCGGGTGCCATGATGTTCTCGCTGGACTACGCGGCGCGCGCTGCCGCCTGCGGCCTACAGCGAAACTGGGAGGCAAACGTGTTGGGTGCAGTCAGCGGCGTGACTGACAAGCAGCTTTCCGATAGCCTGCTCTTTGGAGACAGTGGGCAGGTCAACGCCTTCCTGGATGGGGACGTGAAGCACTTTGTGTCGCGGGAAGGTGTGCGGTATGCCGCTCGCGAGGCGCTCGGCGACACGATTCCCTTTAACGGGCAGTTCTACGGCTTCGCTAGCCAGGCGCAGTTGCGCAAGGCGTCAGTGGCCGGACAGCGGCTGGCGGAACAGCGTAACCAAGAGGCGACTGCAGCTCTAAAGGAGCAGGCGCAACAGCTTGATGGCGAGATCGCCAAGCTGCAGGACATCAAGGGGAGCGTCACCCTGAGCACGCAGCCTCCGCTGACCAATCCGGGCGCAAGCCTACGGCCCGAGAGCATCACGCTCACTCTGCAATGCGCGAGCGGCCCCATCGTGCTGCAGAACATGAATTTCGCCAACAGCCAGGTCTTCCCCTGGTCCATGTCTACGTGCGCCGACACGGAGCTGGTGATCCGTTATCCCGGCTTTGAGTTGCGGCAGCAGTGGGGCGGGGCTTCAGGCTTCTACGATTTCCTGCAGACGTATGCCAGCGGCCAGCGGCGCTATACGCCGGCGGATTTTCCGGCGCAGTCGCAGGCCATGCGGCAAGCGGGCATTGAATGGCTTGACGTCACGTATCGGCAGCGGGGTCAGGAAAGCATCATCAAGGCATTCAACGAAACCACCAGGCTCAATGCGCAAGCCAAGGAGATTCAGGCCAAGCTGGATGCCATCCATCAGGCTGCGGCTACCGCGCCCGTAACTCAGGCAGTTTCGGGGCCGACTGCTTTGCCGGAACAGATCGTGACGGTATGCATGGGGCCTACCCGCACGGCCAGCCGCGTACTGGAGAGTCCGCCACAAGCGGACGCTGCGGTGAAATCCTCGAGCGCGAAATCAGCTGCATCGGACTCTAAAAAGCCCGTGGTTGCACCGAAAAAGAAAACGGCGGCAGCATCCTCCACCCCCACGGTCAAGCAGCCGACTCCACCGAAGCCAGGTACCTATTCCGTGCAGGTAGGCATTTTCAGTCACCCGGAAAAGGTACGGGCCGCGCTGAAAAAGGCCAAATATCCCGTACAGGACGAGGCGATCACCATGCGGGGCAAGGACTACCGGAATATCCGCGTTCCTGGCTACAAGTCGCGCGAAGATGCGGCAGCCGCAGCGGAGAAGATCAGTCGGATGCTGAACCTGAAGGCGGTGGTGGTGGGGGAGGAGCAAGCATGATTAGTTCCTTGTTGTCCCGGCTTCGCGTAGGCGGCAGTCGAAGTGCTGAGGCTGCTGTCGGTGGGCAACCCA
>JAJUGH010000067.1 GCA_029268265.1 Alcaligenaceae bacterium
ACGATCTTCGTCGATCTCGAGAACCATGACTTCGACTTCCTCGCCCAGGGTCACGACCTTGCGGGGATCGACGTTCTTGTTGGTCCAGTCCATTTCGGAAACGTGCACCAGACCTTCGATGCCGTCTTCCACTTCAACGAACGCACCGTAGTCGGTGAGGTTCGTGACCTTGCCGAACAGGCGGGTACCTTGCGGGTAGCGACGAGCCAGACCGATCCAGGGATCTTCGCCAAGCTGCTTGACGCCCAGCGACACGCGGCTCTTTTCCTGGTCGAACTTGAGGACCTTGGCTTCGATTTCCTGACCGACTTGCAGCACTTCGGACGGATGGCGAACGCGGCGCCATGCCATGTCGGTGATGTGCAACAGGCCGTCGATGCCGCCGAGGTCGACGAACGCACCGTAGTCGGTGATGTTCTTGACGATGCCCTTGACGATCGCACCTTCGTGCAGGGTCTCGAGCAGCTTCTGGCGCTCTTCGCCCATGCTGGCTTCAAGCACGGCACGGCGGGACAGGACCACGTTGTTGCGCTTGCGGTCGAGCTTGATGACCTTGAATTCGAGAGTCTTGCCTTCGTACGGCGTGGTGTCCTTGACCGGACGCAGATCGACCAGCGAACCGGGCAGGAAGGCGCGGATGGCGTTGGTCATGACCGTCAGGCCGCCCTTCACCTTGCCGGTGATGGTGCCGTGCACCAGCTCGCCCGACTCGAGCGCCTGCTCGAGCTGCAGCCATGCCGACAGACGCTTGGCGCGGTCACGCGACAGGATCGTGTCGCCGTAGCCGTTTTCCAGCGAATCGATGGCGACGGAAACGAAGTCACCGGATTCGACTTCCAGCTCACCCTGGTCGTTGAGGAATTCTTCGATGGGGATGAGGGCCTCGGACTTGAGACCTGCATTGACCACGACGTAGTTGTGATCGACGCGAATGACCTCTGCCGAAATCACCTCACCGGACTTCATGTCCTGGTTCTTGACGCTTTCGTTAAAGAGATCGGCAAAGCTTTCGCCGCCCAGTGCGGCTTCCAGATTGATGGTGGACATTAGTGATCCATTGGCCGGAATGGCCCATAAAAACACACCGGGTCGCCCCAGTGGAGTTGACAATATTGCCCCGGGGCGAAGCCGGCCATCAGCCCGCCTTCATTCACCCTGAGACACCTTGTTCGACCAGAGGTCGAGAACCTGTTTTACCGTTTGGTCGATGCTTAGCGCCGAAGAATCGATGGTGATGGCATCGGCTGCAGGCTTCAGAGGAGCGTTTTCGCGGTTGCGATCCCGCTCATCGCGCGCCCGCATATCTTCCAAAAGGTCGGTCAGATTAACAGAAAAGCCCTTTTCCTTCAACTGCTTATGGCGTCTTTCAGCACGCGCGGCGACATCGGCCACCAGGAAAATCTTGAGCGGCGCATCAGGGAAGACCACCGTCCCCATATCGCGTCCGTCGGCAACCAGCCCCGGCGGACGGCGGAAATCGCGCTGGCGCTGCAGCAAGGCCTCGCGCACAGGCAGATGCGCGGCGATACGCGAAGCCAGGTTCCCAATGTTCTCTTCGCGTATCGCGGAAGCGACGTCTTCGCCCTCGAACAGAATACTGGCGCCACGAAACACCACGTCGAGCTCGCGCGCCACCTTTGCCACCGCGGCGACGTCATCGGCGTTGCAGGCGGAACGCAGCACGCCAAGCGCGGTAAGGCGATACAGAGCGCCACTGTCGAGCACGGCCCACTCCAGGTAGTCGGCGACCTTGTTTGCAATCGTTCCCTTGCCGGAGGCGGTCGGCCCATCAATGGTGATGACCGGGGCAGGACGGCTTTCCTTCATGGCTGCACCAGGCTGGAATAAACCTCGAAGTATTCAGGAAAGGTCTTGCCGACGCAAGCCGGATCCAGAATGGTCACCGGCACGCCGCCAAATGCAGCGAGAGAAAAGCACATGGCCATGCGGTGATCGTCATAGGTGTGGATGGCCGCGCTGCGCCAGCTTCCTGGCGGGATGGGGTGCACGGCGAGCCAGTCGGGGCCGGATTCCACTTTCGCGCCCAGCTTCGCCAATTCGGCGTGCATGGCGTCGATGCGGTCCGTTTCCTTCACTCGCCAGCTGCCGATATTGCGCAACACGCAGGGGCCGTCGGCATAGAGAGCCAGGGCTGCGGCCGTCATTGCGGCGTCCGGTATGAGGTTGAAGTCGCGATCGAAGGCGCGCAGGCGCTCGCCGCGTGCCACATTCACGCCGCTCACCTCAATGGCATCGGCTTCCATTGTTACCTTGGCACCCATTTCGCGCAGCACATCGGCAAAGCCGATGTCGCCCTGGATGCTCTGTGCGCCGGCGCCCAGCACCCGCAGCGGCCCGCCGCCAATGGCACCGAGCGCCATGAAGTAGGATGCCGACGAAGCGTCACCTTCAATGGCGTAGCGTCCCGGCGACCGGTAGCAGGATCCCGCCGGCACGACGAAACGCTGCCATCCCTGGCGATTCACCTGCACCCCGTAGCGGCTCATCAGGTTGAGGGTAATGAGAATATAGGGCTGCGAGATCAGTTCGCCTTCGACCTCGATCGTTACATCGCCTTGTGCCGCAAGCAGCGGCGCGGCCATCAACAAGGCAGTCAGGAACTGGCTCGAGACATTGCCTTTCACACGGGCGTGCCGGGCGCGCGGCGCGCTGCCTTCGCCGATACGCAGCGGCGGATAGCCGGTTGTGGCAAGGTATTCGATGTCGGCACCAAGCATGCGCAGCGCATCGACGAGGTCTCCAATGGGCCGCTCGTGCATACGCGGAACGCCCGAAAGGCGGTAGTCTCCGCCCTGCACCGCAAGCGCGGCCGTGAGCGGACGAATGGCAGTTCCCGCATTACCCATGAACAGGTCTGCAGACTGAACCGGAAACCGGGCTGCGCCGTGCACGGCGAGCGCATCACCCTTCTCTTCCATGATGATGCCCAACGTGCGCAACGCCTGCAGCATCACCTGGGTGTCATCGGAATCGAGGAGTCCGTGCAGTTCAGTGCGCCCTTGCGCCAAGGCCGCGAGCAACAGAGCGCGATTGGAAATGCTTTTGGAGCCGGGCAGCGTCATCGTGCCACGTGCGCCGCTGGCGGGAGCCAGCTCGATACGATCCGGTCGGGTCATCAGTTCAATCCACTACGACTTGCCCAGAACCGCCGCGCCAGGGCGGCGCGTTCCAGAAAGTCCTGAAGTTTGTCGGCATCCTCGGCTTGCAGCGCCTGTTCCGCGCGGTCCAGCGCGGCGCGTACCTCGGCGATCTCGGATAGAACGGCATCACGATTCGCCAGAAAGATGTCGCGCCACATTTCCGGAGAACCGGCCGCAATGCGCGTGAAGTCACGAAAGCCGCTGCCGGCCAGCTCCATCCGCAGATCAGAATTCTCGGCGGCGGCCACCTGCCACATATAAACAGACGAAAGCAGATGCGGCACATGGCTGACCGAAGCCAGCACGACATCGTGCACATCCGGTTCCATCGTGATGACACGAGCTCCACAGGTTTCCCACAGGCGCGTAATGGCAAGCCGCCCTTCCACGCTGTTTTCGTCCAACGGCGTCAGAATGGTGGTGCGCCCCTGGTAGAGTTCGGCGCTGGCTGCCGCCGGGCCGCCCTTCTCCGCCCCTGCAATGGGGTGGCCAGGAATGAACTGGCCCACGCGCTCGCCCAGTGCTGCACGTGCTGCCTGCACCACATTGACTTTCGTGCTACCCGCATCGGTAATCAGGGTGTCATCCCGCAGATGGGGGCGTAAGGCCTCGAGTACGGGCTGGGTCGTGCCGACGGGTACCGAAAGCAGTATGCAATCGGCTTCAGCGGCCGCCTGCTCGAGAGACACTGCGGCATCAATGAGGCCGAGCTCCTGTGCTTCCTGCAATGATCGGCGGCTACGCCCGACTCCCAGCACTCGTTCCACTGCGCCGGCAGACCGAAGTGCCGCGGCAAAGGAGCCGCCGATGAGGCCGACGCCAACCACGGCCAGGACCGGAGCAGCCCCGTTTCGATGGTGGGGATCGATCAAGCCAACCCCCTACTGCCGGGGATAGGAGCCCAGCTCCTTGAAGAAGGCGACTTCTTTCTTCAGTTCGGACAGCGCCTTGTCGACCTTGGGATCCTTGCGATGCCCTAGCATGTCGACATAGAAATAGTATTCCCATTGACCGGTACGCGCCGGCCGCGACTCGAAACGGGTCATGGAGACACCGTTCCCCGCCAGGGGCGCCAACATTGTGTACACAGCGCCGGCCCGGTTGGGTACCGCCAGGATGATGCTGGTCTGGTCATCGCCGGTGGGCAGCGTCTCGATCTTTCCGACGGCAAGAAAGCGCGTACGGTTCTGGGGATCGTCCTGAATACCGGACGACACCGCGAGCAGATCCCAGGCGTGCGCGGCGTACTCCCCGGCAATCGCGGCCACGGTCGGGTCGAGCGATGCCATGCGCGCCGCCTCGCTATTGCTCGACGCAGCGTCCAGCTCCATGGACGGATAGTTTCTCATCAGCCAGCCGCGGCACTGCGCCAGCGCCTGCGGATGCGCCACGATACGGGTCACGCCTTCCATGGTGCCCGACTGGGTCAGCAGATTGTGATGAATCTTGATGGAACGCTCACCCATGATCTTGAGCGGCGAGTTCAGCAACAGATCGAGCGTGCGGTTCACGGCACCTTCGGTGGAGTTCTCCACCGGCACCACGCCCACGTCAGCCTGGCCGGCTTCCACTGCCCGGAACACTTCGTCGAATGAATCGCAGCGCACGGACTCGATGGCGTGGCCGAAATGCTCGTACGCCGCCTGCTCGGAAAAGGAGCCCTGCGGTCCGAGGTAGGCCACGGTCAGCACGCTTTCCAGCCCGCGACAGGCGGAGATGATCTGCGTCCACACCGCATCAATGGCGTCTGCTGTGAACGGCCCCGGGTTGCGTGCCTGCAGTTCGCGGATGATGGTGGCTTCGCGCTCCGGCTTGAGCACCGGACCGTCGACGTCGAACTCTTTTTTTACATCACCCACTGCCTGCGCGGTACGGGCGCGCTCGTTCAGCAGGGTGAGGATCTGATCGTCAATTGCATCGATGCGCTGGCGCAAGGGCTGCAAACGCGCGAGCAAGGTGTTATCCATGGCTACGTTCAAATTCCTGCATGAAGGTGATCAATGCCTGCACGCCTTCAAAAGGCACGGCGTTGTAAATGGAGGCACGCATGCCCCCCACGCTCTTGTGGCCCTTGAGCTGCAGCAGCCCGCGCGCCTCGGCTTGCGAGAGGAATTCCGCGTTCAGGGATTCATCCTTGAGGAAGAAAGGAACGTTCATACGTGAGCGCACCGCCGGGTGTACCGTATTCACGTAGAAGCTCGATGAATCCAGATAATCGTAAAGCGCCTTGGCTTTGCGGATGTTCTCGGCCTCGATGGCCGCGATTCCGCCCTGGCGCTTCAGCCACTTGAATACCAGCCCCGCCATATAGATGGCGTAAGTGGGCGGGGTATTGAACATGGAGCCGGCCGCGGCGACGTTGGCATAGTCGAATGCGGACGGACACACGGGCAGCGCATGCCCCAGCAGATCCTTGCGGATGATCACGACGGTCACGCCGGCGGGACCGGCGTTCTTCTGCGCGCCGGCATACACCACCCCCACCTTCGAGAAATCGATGGGTCGTGACAGGAAGTGCGAGGAGGCGTCTACAACCAGCGGCACATCAGGCACACCCATGGCTGCCATATCCGGCCACTCCGTGAATTCCACGCCGCCTATCGTTTCATTGCCGCACAGATGCACATAGGCAGCGTCAGGACGAAGCGCCCAGGTATCGGGCGCAGGGAACCAGGTTCCGGCGGCTTGCTCCCGCCCGTCAATGA
Source organism: Alcaligenaceae bacterium (assembly GCA_029268265.1). Lineage (GTDB taxonomy): Bacteria > Pseudomonadota > Gammaproteobacteria > Burkholderiales > Burkholderiaceae_B > Yanghanlia. Next base: position 5,867 of record JAJUGH010000067.1, read on the forward strand.
CCTTGGCTTCGCCGTTGCCGGCAGCCAGCGCAATGTCGCCATAGCGCTGCGCTTCCTTGAAGGACTTGCTGGACCACGCGCCGGAAACAATGTAATCCGCCTTGCCCGCGCCATTTCGACCCAGCAAGTTCATGGGGACGATGGCGTTCTCGGCCGTTGCGCCACCCTGCATGAACAGGATGTCGAAGGAGTCTGGCACCGAAAGTAGCTCGCGCAGGTCCGCCACTGCCTCATCGCGGATTTGCGTGAAATGCTTGCCGCGATGGCTCATTTCCATCACGGACATGCCGCTACCTTGCCAGCTCGTCATCTCGCCTGCGGCTTGCTCGAGGACTTCCAGCGGCAAGGCAGACGGTCCCGCCGAGAAGTTCCAGGGACGTGTGTCGCGGCCCGCGCTCATTCGCGGCCTCCGGCGTCGTCCTCGTTGCCGTCCGAATCATCGGCACTGTCCGAATCATCGGCACCGTTGCCTGAAGCCTCACCGTCTTCGGATGCACCCTCTTCCGAGCCACGGCCTGCTTCGCCTTCTTCAAGGCCGCCCGCAGGTGTCTCGGAAATGACCTGAATCTCTTCCGGCTCGTCGTCGAGGTCACTTTCGACCACACGGCGCACGCCCGAAAGTACGTAGCCGTCGTCTACGCTGATGAGCGTCACGCCTTGTGTGGCGCGACCCATTTCGCGAATCTCGGAAACGCGGGTACGAACGAGTACACCGCCGGTCGTGATCAGCATGATCTCGTCATCGGGCTCAACCAGCACTGCGCCGACCACCTTGCCGTTACGGGCGGAAGTCTGAATGGCGATCATGCCCTTGGTGCCGCGCCCATGGCGCGTGTATTCACCGATGGGGGTACGCTTGCCGAAGCCGTTCTCGGTCGCGGTGAGCACGGTTTGCGATTCCCCGCGCGCGACAAGTAACGAAATGACGCACTGCCCTTCTTCGAGGGTCATGCCGCGAACCCCGCGTGCCGGGCGCCCCATGGGCCGCACGTCGTTTTCGTCGAAGCGCACCGCCTTGCCGGCGTCGGAAAACAGCATGACGTCATGCTGCCCGTCAGTCAGATCGGCACCAATCAGGTAATCGCCTTCGTCCAGCGCCACGGCAATGATGCCGGCCTTGCGCGGGTTGGAGAAGTCGGAAAGCGGCGTCTTCTTCACCACCCCGCGAGAGGTGGCCATGAATACAAACTGTTCTTCGCTGAATTCCTTCACGCTCAGCACGACGGTAATCTTCTCGCCGTCGGCCAGGGGGAACATGTTCACAATGGGGCGGCCACGCGAGTTGCGCGAGCCGGACGGCACTTCCCAGACCTTCAGCCAATACACCCGACCGTGGTCGGAGAAGCACAGGAGGTAGTCGTGCGTGTTCGCAATGAAGAGCTGATCGATCCAGTCGTCTTCCTTCATGGCGGTGGCCTGCTTGCCACGCCCGCCACGACGCTGTGATCGGTACTCTGACAGCGGCTGACTCTTTATATAGCCGGTGTGCGAAAGCGTCACGACCATGTCCATGGGCGTGATCAGATCTTCGGTGTCGATCTCAGCCGCGTTGTATTCGATTTCCGAGCGGCGCGAATCCTTGGCGCTTACAGAGTATTCAGCCTTCACCGCCAGCAGTTCGTCGATGATGATCTGCGTGATGCGCTCCGGGCGAGCCAGAATATCGAGCAGGTCGGCGATCGTGTCCATGATGTCGCGATATTCGCCGACGATCTTGTCCTGCTCCAGGCCGGTCAGGCGTTGCAGGCGCATGTTCAGGATTTCCTGCGCCTGAACGTCGCTCAGCCGATACAGACCGTCGTCCTGCAGGCCAAAGCCGGCCGCCAGCGAATCCGGGCGGTAAGCTGCGCGGCCGCCCACGGTACCGCCTTCATCGGCACGCTGAAGCATTTCGCGCACCAGCGAGGAATCCCAGCTGCGCTCCATGAGCTCCTGCCGAGCCACCGGGGGCGTAGGCGCCGCCTTGATGATCGCGATGAACTCGTCGATGTTTGCCAGCGCCACGGCCAGGCCTTCCAGCACGTGGCCGCGTTCGCGAGCCTTGCGCAATTGGAAGACGGTGCGGCGGGTGACCACTTCACGGCGGTGCAGCAGGAAATATTCAACCATCTGCTTCAGGTTGAGCAGGCGCGGCTGGCCGTCGACCAGCGCCACCAGGTTCATCCCGAAGGTATCCTGCAGCTGCGTATTCTTATATAGATTGTTGAGAACGACCTCAGGCACTTCGCCGCGCTTGAGCTCGATCACCAGCCGCATCCCGTCCTTATCCGATTCGTCGCGGATGTCGGAGATGCCCTCAATGCGCTTCTCGTTCACGAGATCCGCAATCTTTTCCTGCAGCGACTTCTTGTTGACCTGATAAGGAAGGGCATCGACCACAATGGACTGACGGCTGCCGCGATCAATGTCTTCGAAATGGGTCTTTGCCCGCATCACGACCCGGCCGCGCCCTGTGCGATAGCCTTCCCTCACGCCGGACATGCCATAGATAATGCCGCCGGTGGGGAAATCGGGCGCGGGAATGATCTCCATCAGGTCATCGATGGTGCAGTCCGGGTTGCGCAGGCAATACAGGCAGCCATCGACCACCTCGGCAAGATTATGCGGAGGAATATTGGTGGCCATGCCCACGGCAATGCCGGAACTGCCGTTCACCAGCAGGTTGGGCAGCCGCGACGGCAGAAGCAGCGGTTCGTGTTCGCTGCCGTCATAGTTAGGGCCGAAGTCCACCGTTTCCTGATCGATATCGGCCAGCAGCTCGTGGGCGATCTTGGACAGGCGCACTTCCGTATACCGCATGGCGGCCGCACTATCCCCATCGATGGAGCCGAAGTTGCCCTGCCCGTCGACCAGCATATAGCGCAACGAAAAGTCTTGCGCCATGCGGACAATGGTCTCGTATACAGCGGAGTCACCGTGCGGGTGATATTTACCGATGACGTCACCAACGATACGCGCCGACTTCTTATAGGGCCGGTTCCAATCGTTATTCAGTTCGTGCATCGCGAAGAGAACACGGCGGTGCACCGGCTTGAGGCCGTCCCGTACATCGGGCAGTGCACGCCCCACGATCACGCTCATTGCGTAATCGAGGTAACTACGCCGCATTTCCTCTTCGAGCGATATCGGAAGCGTCTCCTTGGCAAAGGATTCCATGGATGCTGAGTCTCTTTTCTCTTGAAAACGTGAAAACGGCCGCACGCGGGCGAATAGTGGATTCTATCACTCAGATCCCTTCTCTATAGTGGGGGCACCCCTACGCAGAGCCCTGAGGCCCGGCGGCTGGAGCGTTTGACGCGTCATAGGGGAGTGTTGTCCAAACCCAACAACTAGCCGGATGTTCCCCGTTAATTCGGGGCATATCGCCGGGATACCGGAGCAACTCTGAAACAAGGCATGGGAAATGCCGTAAGATTCGGCCTAACACGCATGAAACCCAGCGCAATTCTTTGATGACCTCATCGCGTTGCTATACTGGCTCCGTTTTCTTGATATGCGGCGGGGGTTCGCTGCGGTCACTTACCAGCATTAAGCTCAAAACGAGGAGAAACATGAACAAACCCTCCAAAATCGCATTGGCACTCGCTTTCGCAGCCGCTACGGCTTCCGGCGCAGTCTCCGCACAGACTGTCGACAACTGGCAAAACCCGTTTGGCGACGTTTGGATGAACGGAACCAACGAACTCTGCTGGCGCAACGCCTTCTGGACGCCCGCCACCGGTATCGCCGGTTGCGACGGAGTGCCCGTGGCCCAGGCCCCTGTCGTGGCTCCTACCGCCACCAAGGTTGTCCTGAACGCCGACACGTTCTTCGACTTCGACAAAGACACGCTGAAGCCTGAAGGCCGCCAGGTCCTCGACCAAGTTGCCGCTCAAGTCGACACCATCAACCTCGAAACCCTGATCGCCGTCGGCCACACCGACTCGATCGGTACTGAAGAGTACAACCAGGGTCTGTCGGAGCGTCGTGCTGCCTCCGTCAAGAACTACCTGGTCAGCAAGGGTATTGCTGCCGACCGTATCTACACCGAAGGCAAGGGCGAAACCAGCCCCGTCGCTTCCAACGCTACTCGCGAAGGTCGCGCACAAAACCGTCGCGTGGAAATCGAGATCGTCGGTACGCGCCGCTAAACGAGACGCCGCGGTCACTCCCGGCGATCACGTCTACAATAAGGGCTCCGCATTGCGGGGCCCTTATTCATTGCAAGCCAGCGCCGGATCCGCCGGCACGGCCGCCAGAACGTCAAAGGCAACAATATGAACGTCAGCGCTCAGCAGTCCGCACACTCCTCCACCGACACCGGCGCTCGGGCCGGCCAGGCGACTCGCGCCAAGAACGCCGACCAGGCCGAGCTCGACAAATTCAGCGCCTTGGCCTCCCGGTGGTGGGATCCCGAAAGCGACTTTAAACCATTGCATGCCATCAATCCGTTGCGGCTGGGCTGGATTCGCCAGCATGCCGGTTCGCTCGAGGGCAAGAAGGTTCTCGACGTCGGTTGTGGCGGCGGCATTCTGTCAGAAGCCATGGCCCAGGAAGGCGCCACCGTCACGGGCATCGATCTGGCGGATAGGTCGCTGAAGGTGGCTCGGCTTCACGGGTTGGAATCAGGCGTCAAGGTGGACTACCAGCTCATCAGTGCCGAAGACATGGCGGCTCGCCACCCCGGCGAGTACGACGTGGTCACCTGCATGGAGATGCTGGAACACGTGCCGGATCCGGGCAGCATCGTGCGCGCCTGCGCCGAGATGGTGAAGCCTGGCGGCTGGGTGTTCTTCTCCACCATCAATCGGAACCCGAAATCGTTCCTCTTCGCCATTGTTGGCGCGGAATACGTGCTCCGGCTCCTGCCGCGTGGCACTCACAACTTCGAGAGCTTCATCAAGCCAAGCGAGCTGGCGGCCGCCGTGAGAAACGCCGGCCTTGCCACGCACGCATGCGCCGGCATGGAGTACAACCCGTTAACGAAAATCTATTCCCTGTCTGGCGACACGTCGGTGAACTACCTGATGGCGACCCGCAAGGAAGACGCCTGAGCAATGGCGCGCATGGAGCATCGGATGAACAAGCTTGTCCTCTTTGACTTCGACGGCACCCTTGCCGACACGGCACCCGATCTGGGTGCTGCGGCCAACGTTCTGCGTACCCGGCGCGGCCTGCCTGAACTGCCTCTCGAGGAATACCGGCATTACGCCTCACAGGGCGCACGGGGTCTGCTTAAAAAGGGTCTGGATATGACGCCCGACCACCCCGAGTACGAGGCGGCACGTGAGGAGTTCCTGACGGAGTACGAGCAAGGCATGACCACACGTAGCACGCTGTTTCCCGGTATACGGGAACTGCTCGACGGCTTGCAACATAACGGCTACACGTGGGGAATCGTCACGAACAAGGTGGAATATTTGGCGGTACCGCTGGTGGTTCACCTGGGCCTCTACACTCACTGCGCCATTACGGTGGGCGGCGACACTACTCCCCATCCCAAGCCTCATCCTGCCCCGCTACTGCATGCCGCCAGCAAAACCGGCTTCGATCCGGCGGATGCAATCTATATCGGCGACGACCAGCGCGATATCGTCGCCGGCCGTGCGGCTGGTATGGCAACCGTTATCGCAGCCTATGGCTATTGCGGCAACAATACCGCCACGCTCAGTGCATGGGAAGCCAACGCCATCGCAGAAGAGCCCGGCCACTTATTGGGCATCATCGAACAATGGGCTCGCGGTTAAGGTGGCTTGCAACTCAAAGCGGGCTGTTCCGGCACAGCAGCGCACACCGCACTATCAAAAATTCGTTGTATGTCATATAATTAGACAGTGAAATGACTTATGGGGCCGATCCGGCTTCGACGTGGGTCACGAAGCAGCGTAGGGCATGTCGAGCACCAGTAAGCTCGTAAATCCACTG
>JAJUGH010000068.1 GCA_029268265.1 Alcaligenaceae bacterium
AGTGATCTTGCGCGCCGCCTCATACGCGCAGCGCCCCTCGAGCATGGCCATCAGCGGGAAGATGTCATCGAGATCGCGGACGGAAAGCTCGTTCACATAGCAACCCCGACGAGGCTCCAGGCGCAGCAATCCCTCGGCTACCAGTACCTTCAATGCCTCGCGCAGAGGCGTGCGGGAAATGCCCAGCTCCTGAGTCAGCCGGACTTCGTCGATCCACCTCCCGGGACCGAGCTCGTGCGACTCGATCATCGCGCGCAGCCGGCCGGCGACTTCCAGGTAAAGCACCTGTTGCACGATACGAGTTCCCACGGCGTCCCTCCTGATGAGTGCCCGAGTCCGATGCGGCATACGCCGGCCCCTTAAACTGATACGGCGAAACCCAGCATCTAATAATTCATAATTATGGGCGGTTTTTTGTGGCGGGCAATAAGTCAGTGACTATTGTTTACCCTTATCGGCGGGTATAACGCTTGCCACCTTCCATGCACACACATGGAGGTGCTCATGAACACAATAGCCGACACAATTGCGGACACGACGCGCGAAGCAGTGGATACCGTCGAGGTCAAGGCCCGCGATATCAAGCGATGGGACGAATCGCGCCCGAACGTTCCCGGTGAACATCTGATCGCGGCGGCAATCGGGCTGGCCTTGCTGGGTGCGGCCGGTAAGGCGCGCTCCCCATTGAAAACGATGTTGCTGACTGCCGTGGGAACGGCAGCCCTCGCGCGGGCGGCAAGTGGCCAGGGCGGCGTGTCGCGCGTCGCCGGCTGGCTCGTCGGAAAAAAATGAAGGTGCGCACACAGACTCGCATGACGCCGGATCTGTTGAAGCGAGCCGACGTCAATGGCCAAGAAGCTTAGTACCTTATTTTTCTCCACCCTCAAGAAGGTCGCGCGGCAACAGCGCAAGGCGATGAAGCTGGCGCGGCCTGTCGCCCGTTCAACAACATCTCGGGGCTCGCCCTCTAAACCACGTAAAGCGGCGGCGACCGTTGCCACTCGAGGATTGGCACCGGCCATCACGCCGTTGACGACGGATGAGCTTCCTCCGCCCGGTAAAGGCAGCTGGCAAACCTTCGTTCATAAGCCCCAGACGGGGGTGTTATGGGGCGGGCTCACGTTTTTCCTTTACCGCCCCCCTGGCCTGCCACTGGCGGGCCGTCCTCTGGTCATCATGCTGCATGGCTGCCGTCAGACCGCCCACGAGTTCGCGCTGGGCAGCCGCATGAACCGCCTCGCCGATAGCAAAGGCTTCGTAGTCGCTTATCCTCAGCAGTCCAAGCGTATCCAGTCCATGCAGTGCTGGCGCTGGTTTCAGCCGCAGCGCGCTCAGGGGTTGGCGGAGGCTGACGCGATTGCCGATCTGGCGCGCACGCTGGTGAGCAAGTACCGGCTTGATGCGTCGCGCGTCTACGTAGCCGGCCTTTCGGCCGGTGCCGGCATGGCGGCGCTGACCGTTCTGAGACACCCGGAGCAGTTTGCGGCGGCCGCGTTACATTCGGGTGTTGTGGTCGGCGCCGCGCACAGCCCAACGGCCGGCCTGAGAATTATGCGCAAGGGCGCCGACGGAGATTTGCGTGCCCTGGTCAAGCCGTTCGTGGGCGGGTCAGCGGCGGGAGTGCCATCAGGCGCGGACAAAAGCGATAGTCAAGACGTTGGGCAGTTCCCCGGCATGCCGGTCATGATTCTGCACGGTCAGCGTGATCGCATCGTCTCGTCTCGAAATGCGGTACAGCTGGCGGAGCAATTCAGTTATGTGAACGGCACGTCGGCCATGAAGGAAAGCATGCTCGGCCGAGGAACGCACCGCGAATATGCCCGGCAGGATTTCCTGAAAGGGGGGCGCATCATGGTGCGCCTTGGGCTCATAAAGGAGGTGGGCCACGCGTGGAGTGGCGGCGATGCCAAGTTGAAGTTCCATAGCGCGAAGGGACCCAGCGCGTCGGTGCTGATGTGGGCGTTCTTTGCCATGCATAGGCGTGCCTGAGGCCCCTTGCCAAAATCAATCCAGTTTCACGCCCGCCGCGCGAATGACATCACCCCAGCGAACGATCTCGCTGGAGATGTACTGTTGATATTCCTCGGGGCTTGCGCCGAGAATCTGCGTACCTTGGCGGGCCAGCTGCTCCTGCACGGCGGATGACTTCAGCGCCGCAAGGATTTCCTTGTTCAGGCGATTGACGATCTCTTCCGGCGTGCCCGCGGGTGCCACGACGCCTTGCCAAGCGCCGCTTTCGAAGCCCGGCATGACGCTTTCGCCCAGAGTGGGGATGTCTGGAAGCAGTTCGCTGCGCTTGGCGCTGGTGATGGCCAGTGCCTTGACGCGGCCTTCGCGGATGAAGGGCAGGGAGTCATTGAGCGTGTTGGTCATGAAGTGCACCTGGCCGCCGACCAGGTCGGTCATGCCGGGCGCGCTGCCCCGGTAAGGGATGTGCATGGCGTCAATCTTTGCGGACTGTGCAAAGAGGAAGGCGGTAAGGTGGGTGACGTTGCCGGCGCCGGCCGATGCGTAGGAAAGCTTACCGGGATTGGCGCGGGCGTAATCGATGAACTCCTGCACGGTGTTGGCCGGTACGGAAGGATGGACCAGCAGCACCATGGGTACGGTGGCGGTGGACGTGATCGCTGTAAAGTCCTTTTCCGGATCGAACGCCAGCTTGCTGTACAGGTTGGGGCTCAGCGCAATGGAAGAGGTGTTGTACAGAATGGTGTAGCCATCCGGCTTGGCGCCCGCGGCCGCCTGCATGCCGATGGTTCCGTTGGCCCCGCCCTTGTTCTCCACCACGACCGATTGCCCCATTTGGTCGGCCAGTTGCTTTGCCAATACGCGGGCGACCAGATCGGTTGGACCGCCGGGAGGAAATGGCACGACCATGGTGATGGGGCGTTCTGGATAGGGCGCCGCTGTCGCGGGGGCGGTGGCCAGGACTGCGGGGATGGCCGCCAGAAGGGCGGCAAGCAATCGGGATTTCACGCTCATTGTTTGTCTCCGTTATAGGTATGTAGGGTGAATCGAACGCGCTACTTATTGGGGTGCCCGGCCAGCAGCCGGACGGCGGTATAGGTCATGACATCGGTTCCATGCTGATTTTTAACGTCGATGCGTGACGTGACCACGGCCCGGTTGTTTTTGGACGTGGGCCGCACGTCAGTCACTTCAATTTCCGCCCAGACCGTATCGCCCGCTACCACGGGCGCAAGGGCCTTTTTGTGTACTTCAAGCATGGCCAGGCCGGTGCCCTGAACCATGGACTGCATGACGAAACCTTCGATGATTCCGTAGGTCAGGGCGCCGGGCGCAGGCCTACCCTTCATCGCGCCTTCTTCAAACGTCGTGTCGATGAAGATCGCTTCAAGCATCCCCGTCACACTGATGAAGTTCACGATGTCGGTTTCCGTGATGGTGCGACGGAAGGTCTGGAATCGCTGGCCGACCGAGAGTTCCTGCCAGTAGAAGCCCCGGCCCAGCATGGGCGCGGTGGAGGTGGTGTGCATCAATGTCTCCTGTTTTTATTGGAAGAAGGCTGCGAGTATGGGGCGCCCGTCATTGCAATCATCTCGCCGCACCGGTGGCGAACATGGCCTCGAGCTGTGCCGCCTGCAGCCCCGCTTCCTGAAGTATCTCGCGCGTGTGCTCGCCTAGCCGCGGCGGCAATTGCACCGGCGGGGTCTCGACTTCCATGCGGACGGGGCTGCGTATGAACCGATAGGTCTGAGCGGCCTCGTCCTGCACGTCGACGAACAGCCCTACACCGGTCAGATGCGGATCAGACTCCAGATCATCCAGAGTGTTGACGCGGGTGGCGGGAACCTCGATACGGTCACACAGCGCCAGCCAGTAGTCTGTGGATTCCGTGGCCACGATGTCTTGAGCCAGGGCATACAGCGCATCGATGTGACGCGTGCGCACGCTGATGTCGGTGAAGCGCGGGTCCGCTGCGTATTGCTCATGGCCACTATGGATGAAGAAGTTGCGCCAATGAGCGTCGGTATACGGCATCAGGCACACCAGGCCGTCCTGTGTGCGATAGGGCTTGCGCCAGGCGGACATGATGCGCGGATAGCCGGTGGAGCCAGCTTGATCCTTCAGATGACGCCCGTAGAAATGTTCCACAAGATTGAATGACGTCATGGCTTCGAACATCGGGATCTCGATCGCCTGGCCTTGGCCGGTCTGTGATCGATGGTAGAGCGCTGCCAGAATCGCGTGCGCCGCGACGAGGCCGCAGGTTTTGTCGGCAGCAATGCTGGGCAGGTAACGCGCCTCGCCGGTCTGGCGCGCCATGATGTCGGCGATGCCGCTCAGGCCCTGGATGGTGTCGTCGTAGGCCGGGCGCCCTTCATAAGGGCCACCGCTGCCGAAACCCAGCAAGCCGGCATAAATGAGCTTGCCATTGCGCTGCTTCAGGTGATCCGGCCCAAGCCCCATGGCCGCCATCTTTTGCGGGCGAATACTGTGCATGAAGACATCGGCCGATTCCGCTAGGGTAAGCAGGGCCTGGCGCGCCGATTCCTGCTTCAGGTCCAGCACGATGCTGCGCTTATTGCGGTTGACGCCTAGGAAGATCGCAGCCCGGCCGTCTTCGTAGCGCGGGCCGGTATTGCGGGTGGAATCCCCCTGGGGCGCTTCCACCTTGATGACGTCGGCGCCGTAGTCCGCAAGAATCTGCGAGGCATAGGGGCCGAAGATGACCGAGGTCAGGTCAAGAACCCGTACGCCGGCCAGCGGCCCTGCGGCGGAAGATGTTGTGGTGGTCATGGGGTTGCAGCTCTGGGTGTTCACGCGGGAAGCATATTCCCGGCATACATAAGCGTCTAATATAGTATCGGTATTGATCCATACCTCTTTCTTATCACCATGAAGCTACGGCAGTTTCAGCAATTCGTCGCGATCGCGGAACTCGGCAGCTACCGGCGGGCGGCGGAAGCGCTCTTCATCGCCCAGCCGGCGTTGTCCGTATCGATACAGAAACTTGAACAGGAAATGGGCGCGCAGCTTTTCGAGCGTAGTGCGCGCGGCGTTGAGCTCACCGTAGCCGGGCAGGCCCTGCTGGCCGATGCACGCCGCGCAATATTTCACGCGGAACAGGCCCGGCGTTCGGTGCGGCTGGTGGCGCATGGCGAGTGGGGCACGTTGCGGCTGGGTTTTGTGGGCTCGGCCACCTACGCGCTCTTGCCGCGCACCATGCCGGCTTTTCGCCAGGCATATCCCGATATCGAGGTCAGCCTGCGCGAAGACAGGACCACCGCCTTGCTCGATATGCTGCGCGGTGATGTGATCGACGCCGCCTTGGTGCGCGGGCCGCTGGTCATGGACGAGCATCTGGAAAGCCATGTCGTGGAGCGCGACGACTTCGTGTTGGCGGTCAATCGTGCGCATCCACTTGCCGGCCGCAGTCGCACAGAGCTGCGCGCCTGCAGCGCAGACCCATTCATCATGTATTCGCCGGGCGAGGTGCCGGCGTTGAACAACGTTGCGTTGAATCTGTGCAGCAAGGCGGGCTTTTCGCCCATTGTCTGTCAGGAAGCCGTGCAGGTTCAGACGCTAGTGAGCCTCGTGGCCAGCGGCCTCGGTATTGCGCTGGTTCCGGGCGTGACGCAGGCGTATTCCAACCCCCACGTGCGGTTTTTGAAGCTTACGGACCACGACGCCAAACAGGCCATTTCCCTTTTGCTCGTGACCCATCGTGATACGCGCTGCATGCCGGTGATACGCCTGCGCGACAGCATGCTGGGCGAAGGCGCGGATAGCGAAGCAGAGGCCAACTAGGAAGCGGGCGTCATTTCTCAAGCATCCTTCATATGTTTTCCTTATCGCCGCTTGCCGAAAAAATATTAGACGTCAATGAGGCGGCGATGAACACTCGGGACACACAGGCGTGACGGCCCATCGAATCATGATGGCTTGCAGCCGCATAACGCCGATAACGAGGAGGAGAACCTATGTTGAAGCGCAGCTTGCATGTCGCCATGGTGGCGCTCGGCTTGGCGATGGCCCTGCCGGCACAGGCGGCCTACCCTGAGCAACCGATACGCATGATCGTGTCGTTTCCGCCGGGCAGCGGTACCGATACGAATGCGCGCTACGCGGCCAAGATGCTGCAAGAGCGGGTCGGGGTCCCGGTCATCGTCGAAAACCGCCCGGGTGCGAACAGTTTTATCGCTGCGGAGGCCGTGGTGAACGCGAAACCCGACGGCTATACCTTGCTGCTGGCCAGCAATTCGCCCGTCACGACGAACGTGGTGATGTTCAAGGACCTGCCTTACGACCCGATCAAGCAACTGGCGCCCATTGCCAAGCTGGCCTATGGACCCATGGCCCTGACCGTCAAGGCCGATTCGCCGTTCCAGACGGTGGAAGATCTGGTGAATCACCTGAAGAAGGACCGGAAATCACTGAACTACGGCGCGGGAAGTGCGTCGTACCGCATTGCCACTGAGCTGTTCCTTTCCCAGGCCGGTGTGGAGGCCGAGCATATTCCGTACAAGGGTGCCGCGCCGGCGCTGACCGATCTGGCCGGCGGCCACGTGGATTTCGTCTTCGCAGATCTGGGCGCCGTGGTCCCGTTCATCGAATCAAAAGCCATGCGCATGCTGGCCGTCACCAGCAACGAGCGGGTGAAGGCGATGCCTGACATACCCACCTTGCAGGAAGAGGGCATCAAGGATTACTACATGATCAACTTCACGGCGGCCTTTGCGCCGGCAGGGACGCCGCAGGAAATCGTGGATCAGCTTGCGGAGCATTTCGTCGAGATTTACCGGGATCCGGCCACCCAGGATTTTCTGGATCGCACTCACTGGATCTCTTTCCCCGACGGGCCGGCCGCGCTACGCGAGTTCCAGCGTAGCGAGATCGAGCGCTGGGGCGCCGCCGCACGGCAGGCCGGTATCCCGCAGCAATAAGTGGGGCTCTCAGGTTCAATCGCCGGTGCCCTGCCTTTGGAAGCCGGCGCTCCATAGTTCTCGGCGCAACGATCCGTGCGGCCTTGCCATCAAAACGATGACCAGGGCCGTACAGGCCGAGCCGCCCGCAAGTAAGGCCCGCCCCGGCGACCACAGACCCGTCAGGGGCCCCCGGCAGTGCAATCCACCTAAAGCCCCGATATGGCCGCTGCAACAAACCCGCGCCCCCTTGTTGCTCGTTATCCATCCTATGGAACTATCAGTGGAACACGTTGACGCAACGATTCCGCCCTCGGTAGCGTAGATGACAACAATAATCGGAGGAGGGCAGGCGGATGTCGAACGGTGTCGAAGTCGTTCCATTAGGGCTCTACACGGTGGGCCGGGACCCCATGTCTTTCGCGCAGGGAGTGCGGGCTGGGGAGTTTATCTTCCTTAATGGAATTTCCGCGGTTCACGGCAACCCTCCGGACGCATCACTATTTGGCGAGCCGCGAGCTTTACTGGAAGCTGACGAAGTCTGGCATCGTACCGAGGAGCTATTAAGTGAAGGCGACTCGGACATCGACCTGCTTCTTCGCTGTGATCAGTTCTTCACCGGTTGGCATGGCGTGCCATTCTTTCATCAGGTACGTCGCGAACGATGCGGCGTCAGTCCGCCAAGCACGTCGCTATTGGTAAACGGTCTTGTGCGCCCCTGCACATTGATGATGGACGCCATTGCAGCATGCCATTCTGACCTTCAACCGCAGCGAGTATTTCCCGAGGAACTCGACATCCCGGCCACCTCCGGCTTCGCCCCTGTAATCAAGTATGGAGACTGGGCATTCGTGGCTGGCTTCATGGCAGCGCATGGTAGCGGTGATCTGGGCGGGATCGCGCCGGAAGCGAAGGTGCCGGAAGGACATCTTTGGAAGGGAAATCGGATTGAGCTCGAGACGAACTATCTGATTAAAAACAAGCTGCTTCCGGCTCTGGACGCGACGGGAATGTCGCTCGCACAAGTCCGGAAAGCCACCGTGGCGCTCTCCGACCTGGCGGACCTCCCTGCATTCAATCAAGTATGGAATCGCGCGTTTTCCGGGACCCCACCTGCGACCACCATCATTCCGGTATCCAGCCCGGGCTTTGCCATACAAGATGCACGGATTGAAATTAATCTCGTGGCACATGGCGGGGGCGAGTGCTCCCGTTTATTGCCAGAACACCGCCACCGTGGGGCGCTCGCCCCCGGGTATCCGGTGGCCGTCCGGATCGGGGACTTTCTCGCATTTTCTGCCATCTTGGCGCCGCAGCTTCCGGAACTGCCAGAGGCTCGACCACACAACTTTCTCCGTTCTGACATCGACGATCAAATGGCATGGATTCTTGATGCGTTGTCTGCCTATTGTGACGCCCATGGCGCGCGATTGAAGGATGTCGTTCGCATCATGCACCTTCATACCGACTTGCGCGACTTCGCGCCGAGTTGTCGGGCGTGGCAGCGAAGACTGCCGGAAACCGCGCTGCCGATCGCTGCACTTAAGGTACCTCGCCTGCCCGATCCGAATGCCGTGGTGCAGGTGGAAGTGTGGGTATACGCGCCCCAATAAAACTATCAGCGGTATCAACTCAGGGAGAGAGGGATGAAACGGAAACAGCTCAATCGGATAAGGGCGTGCGGCTTTGTTTTTCTGGCATGCACAGTATTCGTCGCGACACCTTCGGTGGCGTCTCAAGATCGAGAGTGGCCGACGCAGCCAATTCGCCTCATCGTCCCGTTCGGTCCGGGCGGCGGTTCAGACTTGGTAGGCAGGGTCTTGGCTCAGCATTTGGGCGAAAAGCTCGGACAATCCGTGGTGGTGGAAAACCGGCCGGGTGCCGGCGGCAGTATCGGCGCAGCCCAGGTCGCTCGTGCAGCCCCAGACGGCTATATGCTGCTGCTGGGCTCCTCTTCGGAAGTCGTTCAATACCCAGCCGTAAACCCAAAAGTGACCTATCAGGCGCTGAGGGACTTTGCCCCGGTGAGTCAGGTCGCGACGGTGCCGCTGGTCCTGGCGGTTAACAGCAACACCGGCGTAGACACCGTACAGGAGTTCGTTGAGTTCGCGAAGAGCAATTCCGCGACTGCGAATTACGGCTCTGCCGGGGTGGGATCATCGACGCACTTGGCCATGGCCCTCTTATTGTTGAAACTCGGTGTGGACATGAATCATGTTCCTTACAAGGGAAGCGCAGCCGTGGTCACCGATCTGCTGGGCGGTAGCCTGCACGCGGCGATGCCGACCCTCTCGGCGATTCTGGCTTACCAGCAAGATGATCGCCTGACATTGCTGGCGGCGTCTACGGCTGAACCCCATCCTCTGCTGCCCGGGAAGCCGGGGATGGCACAGGCCGGCGTCGAGGATTTCGACATCAGTCTCTGGACCGGAATATTGGCGCCGCATGGAACACCGGATGTTGTTGTACAGACATTGAACAAGACCATCAATGAGGTGCTGGCGCTGCCGGAAGTCAAACAAGCGCTGGAGCAGCAGGGTGCAGTCGCCACCGGGGGGGAAGCAGACCAGTTTAGAGAGGCGATCGAGCGCGATTCAGCCCTTTGGAAGGACGTCGTGGCCGAAGCCGGCATCACCCTGCAATGACGTCAGCGCCTATATAGCTGTTCCGCGAGCCGCTCCACCTCCTCCTGCAGCAGGGGCACCAGTTCGGCCTGCCTTGCCTTGGTCATTCGACTGGTGGGGGCGGCAATCGTCAAGGCTGCCACCGGCACGCCCGACTTTACGCTTACCGGCAAACCGATGGCGGTGACTCCAGGCACTGCCATCTCGCCGATGCTGGCATACCCCTGCTCATGGCCTCGCTGGACCAGACGCGCGATGTCCGCTCGGTCACAGTTTCCGTACACGCTCAGCCGTGATTCGACGGCATCGAGAATGGCTTCCACTTCGATGGGCGGCAAGGCGATGAGCATGGCCAGCCCGCCGGCATTGACGCCCATAGGCTGCCTGCTCCCCACGGTGACAACTGGCGTCTGTATGGAATAGTGGCCGAGTACGCGGTTCAGACACACGACGTCATTGCCGCGGCGAATGAAAAGGAACGAGGTGTCACCCGACTTTTCCGCCAGGCGTCGCAAACCGGGACTGCTCATTTCCAGGAGGTCGAACTGCGGTGCGGCCGCCATGCCCAGTTCGAAGGCCAGCCCGCCCAGCCGATAGCGGCGCGTCACGCTATCGCGTTCCACCAACTGTTCGACTTGCAGAGCCTTTAACAAACGGTGGGCGGTAGGCTGCTGCAGCCCACACAGCGCGGCGACGTCGACGAAGCGTAGTCCGACTTCCTGATGTTCCGCCAACACCTTCAAGACTTGCACGATGCGCCGCAGCGATTGTGTGCCCGGTACCTCGGAGCTGCCGGGATGCCTCACGGTGAATTCAGCCATAGCCATATTGTGGAAGTTTAAATAGTTGCCGTTGACACGTCTGATCTGCACTCACAAGATTGATGAAACTCTACCGTAAGCGGTCCTACCGGGCCGAACGAACTAGGGAAACATCCATATTATGAATGCAAAGCATATCCCCACCCCCGCTGAACGACTGCCGTATTCCGCCATCATTGATCGCCCGCCACTACCGCGGCCCGATGGCGCGCGGATCATTGTGTGGCCGATCGTCAATGTGGAGCACTGGGACATCGGCCGGCCCATGCCGCGCCAGGTTTTGCCGGCGCCCACGGGGGTTGTGCCCTCGCCTGACGTTCCCAACTGGGCTTGGCACGAATACGGTATGCGGGTTGGATTCTGGCGCTTGAAGCAACTGTTCGACAGGCTTTCCATCACCCCTACGCTTTCCATCAATGGGATTGTCTGCGAGAGCTATCCCCGCGTGGCACAGGCGGCGCACGATGCAGACTGGGAGTTCATGGGCCATGGCTATGTGCAGATGCCAACCCATGCGGTGGAAGATCAGGCTGCCATGATTGGCAAGACGGTCGACACGATCCAGCGATTCACCGGCAGTGCACCGGTGGGCTGGCTCGGCCCGGGGCTCACCCAAACCCTCGATAGCGTCGACCTGCTGCACGCGGCCGGTATCCGATATATCGGCGACTGGGTTCTCGATGACGAGCCTTGCCGCCTGCGCACTGCCACGGGCGCGATGGTCGCCATGCCGTATTCCGTGGAACTGAACGACATTCCGATGATGGCGGTACAGCATCACCGTTCGGAAGAATTGCTGGTCCGCATTCGTGACAGCTTTGATCGTCTTTATGCCGAAGGGGAAGAGCGGGTACGCATCATGGGCATCGCCGTCCACCCCTTCCTGAGTGGTGTGCCGCATCGCATCAGGTATCTGGAGCAGGCGTTCGAGTACATCGCCGGACACGCCGATGTGCGCTTCATGACGGGCCGCCAGATTCTGGAGTGGTACGACAGCGTGGCACCAGGCGAGCAGGCATAAGGGGACCGACAATGCAAACGACTTTTTATCCCCAGCAACGCAATATGCGGCTGTTGTCGCAGGACACGCTGGGCGGATTCGGTGGAGTGGGTGAAGGCATTGCCATGCAATGTCTGCCCGGCGGCCGGCGCATTCTCTGGCTTGCCCATGAAAGCGCTCCAAAGAACTTCACCGCGGTGGATGTCACCGACCCGCGGCGTCCGAAGGTGGTGGTGCAGACCGATATGCCCCATGCCAACGTAAGGTCCAATTCGCTGGAAGTGAGCGGCAATCTCATGGCAGTGGCCTACCAGGTGAGCACGCCGGGGTTGGCACCGGCCGGCTTCGATCTCTTCGACATCAGTGAGCCG
>JAJUGH010000069.1 GCA_029268265.1 Alcaligenaceae bacterium
GCCGCGGCGTCCGCTACCTCACGCTGTTTGCGTTCAGTTCCGAAAACTGGAGGCGCCCGCAGGAAGAAGTGTCGCTGCTGATGCGGTTGTTCGTGCAGACGCTCGAAAAAGAGGTCGGCAAGCTGAGCGAGCAGGGCGTCCGCCTGCGCGTGGTGGGTGATATCTCGGCGTTCGAACCTCGCCTGCAGGCCTTGATCCGCGCAGCGGAAGAGCGCACGGCCGGCAACGACCTGCTGCACCTGACCATCGCCGCCAACTATGGCGGCCGCTGGGACATCCTGCAGGCGACACGCCGCATGCTTGCTGCCCGGCCAGACCTTTGCGCCGACCCCGAGTCCCTCGACGAAGCGGACCTCCTTCCTTATCTCTCCATGGCGTTCGCCCCCGAGCCGGATCTTTTCATTCGCACGGGTGGTGAGCAACGCATCTCGAACTTCCTGATCTGGCAGCTGGCCTACACCGAACTGTATTTCACCGAACGGTACTGGCCCGACCTCTCCGCGCGCGACATCGACGATGCGTTCCAGTGGTATCGTACGCGGGAACGTCGCTTCGGCCGCACCAGCGCACAGTTGGCCGGCAGCGCCTGAAGGTTTCCACCCTTACAGAAGGATTCTCGATGCTGAAGCAGCGAGTGCTGACCGCGATCGTCCTGTTACTGGTATTGCTGGGGGCGCTTGCCGCGCCCGGCCCATGGCCCCTCATCGGCCTGCTGCTCGTCGCCGCCGGTTGCGCGCTTTGGGAATGGCTGCGCCTTTCCCTGCAACCCGCCTGGCAGCCTGCCGCTCCCTGGATCGCAGTTTTCGTCTCCGTATTAATGCTGTGGCTTGCGTGGTCGTGGATGCCTTCCACGCCGTCGCTCTCGGCACCGACTGCCCTGGTGCATCCCTGGATCATGCCCATCGCCGTGGTGGGCTGGGCGGTGCTGGCGTTGCCCCAGGTGTTCCAGGGACAGACCAAAGAGCGCCGCATGCCGCTGCTCATGAGCGCTTTCGGCGTCCTGGCCGTCGTGGCTGCCTGGGCGGCCCTTGTACTCATTTACGTCCGCTACGGTGCCTGGTGCCTCGTGTCGATGATGGCCCTCATCTGGTTCGCCGACGTGGCCGCCTATTTCACGGGGCGCGCTTTCGGCAAGCGGAAGCTTGCGCCCAAGGTGAGTCCCGGCAAGACCTGGGAGGGTGCGCTGGGAGGTATGGCGGCTGCCGCAATATGGACGACGGCAACCGTGGCGGCTCCGGGCAGCTTTGGTGCCGTGCTGGCGCAGGAATGGTCGCTGGTTTCCATCTTCCTGCTATCGTTCCTGCTCGGGGCCGTGTCCGTTATCGGAGACCTCTTCGAGTCTCTGCTGAAACGGCGCGCCGGCATGAAGGACTCCAGCCAGCTGCTTCCCGGCCACGGTGGGGTCTATGATCGAATTGACGCATTGCTGCCGGTGGCCCCGGTGGCGCTATTGCTGACCGGGACCGTTGTGTGATGAAGGAACAGAACCTGTATGTGCTCGGCTCCACCGGCTCAATAGGCGAGAGCACGCTAGATGTCGTTGCTCGGCATCCCGATCGCTTTCGCGTCCACGCCCTGAGCGCATACAGCCGCATCGACAAGCTCGTCTCGCAAGCTGTTGCCACCGGTAGCCGTGTAGTGGTGGTGCCGGACGATGCTGCGGCCCGGCGGTTCACTGCTTTGTGGCCTGCCGACAAACCGGTTCCCGAGATAAGGGTCGGGGCCGATGCGCTGGCTGATACCGCGACCGATCCTGAGGTCACCACCGTGATGGCGGCCATCGTCGGCACTGCCGGCCTGCCGTCGGCGCTTGCCGCAGCCCGCGCCGGCAAGCGCGTGCTGCTGGCCAATAAGGAGGCACTGGTGGCGGCGGGCGGTTTGTTCATGCAGGCGGTGCGAGACCATGGCGCCGAACTGCTACCTATCGATAGCGAGCACAACGCCATTTTTCAGTGCCTGCCGGGTAACGGGGAGCGGGCGCGTGCGCCCCAGGAGCCGGCCCATGGTGTCAGGCGCCTGCTACTGACGGCGTCCGGCGGGCCCTTCCGGAATACCGCTGTCGAGGCGCTGCGCGATGTGACGCCGGATCAGGCGTGTGCGCATCCCAACTGGAGCATGGGCCGCAAGATTTCGGTCGATTCGGCCACCATGTTGAACAAGGGTCTCGAAGTGATCGAGGCCCATTGGCTGTTTTCCATGGAAGCGGATCGCATACAGGTCGTGGTGCATCCGCAAAGCCTCGTGCACTCCATGGTTGAGTACGAAGATGGATCCATCCTGGCTCAACTGGGTCAACCCGATATGCGCACGCCCATCGCTTATGGCCTGGGATTCCCGGATCGCATCGACAGCGGTGTGGGGTTGTTCGAACTCATGACGCTCAGGCAACTGGATTTCGAGCCGCCTGATCTGAACCGCTTTCCCTGTCTGGCCTTGGCCTACGACGCACTGCGAGCCGGACAGTCTTCCTGCATCAGTCTGAACGCGGCCAATGAGGTGGCGGTGGACAGGTTTCTGACCGGCCGCATTCGCTATACTGAAATCCCGCAAATAATCGGCGATTGCATGGAGCGCATGGGCGCGGCCAACGGATCCTGCCCCTCCAGCCTGGAAGAAGTGCTCGATCACGATCGCCACGCGCGCGCCGTAGCGGCCGAGCTTTGCATGCTTAGGGCCTGATTCAGGTCATCGATACCAATCAACATGCTTGTCACTCTGCTGGCCTTTGCCGTTGCGCTGGGCATTCTCATTACTTTCCACGAGTATGGCCACTATTGGGTGGCGCGCCGCTGCGGCGTGCACGTCGAGCGGTTCTCCGTGGGTTTCGGGAAGGTGCTGCTGCGCCGGCGCGACCGTAACGGCACCGAATGGGCGCTGTCGGCCATCCCGCTGGGCGGCTATGTCAAGTTCCGGGACGATCCCGTGGCGGGGGCGAGTCCGGATGAGGCGCGCAGCGCGTTCAACCAGCAGCCCTTGCGCAACCGCGCCGCTATTGTGGCTGCTGGCCCGGCGGCCAATCTATTGCTCGCAGTGGCGCTGTACGCCTTTCTCGGCATGCTGGGCACCCAGCAGCCGGCGGCAATCATTGGGACACCACCTTCCGGCACACCTGCCGCCATGGCCGGATTCTCGGAAGGCGATCGCGTCCTGGCCATTAATGGAAAAGACGTGGCTTCATGGAGCGAGGTTCGCTGGCAGCTCATGGATACGCTGGCCGGCGGTGGTGCGACAGAAGTCCAGGTAGAGACGCGCGACGGCCAGCATCGGTCGCGGCAGCTCGATTTGCCGCCCACCGCAGTTGACCCGGAAGCGGGCGATCCGCTCGCCGAAGCGGGTCTCGCTCTCCGGACGCCGCGTCCGCTGGTGCGTGATCTGGTGGAAGGGGGCGCCGGGCAGCAGGCCGGTCTGCAAGCCGGCGACGTGATTCTTTCGGTCGGTACGCTCGACTCTCCCACGCCTGCCGAAGTCGTGTCGCAGGTACAGCAGGCTGCTGGCCGACCGCTGCCCATGGTGGTCGAGCGGCAGGGTGCGCGCCTCGACATCGATGTGGTGCCTCGAGTGGAGCGAGGGGAAGACGGTTCGGAAGTGGGCCGCATCGGGGTAATGCTGGGTGCTGATTTTGAGATGGTGACTGTGCAGCATGGCCCACTGGAAAGCGTCTGGCGCGGCATCGAGCGCACCGGTGATACGGTGGTGCTGTCCCTCAAGATGATGGGGCGGATGATCGTCGGCGACGTGTCCCTGCGCAATGTGAGCGGCCCGGTGACGATTGCCGACTATGCCGGCCAGACAGCCCGGGTCGGGATGGCGGCGTATATCGGCTTTCTGGCCCTTATCAGCGTAAGCATCGGTGTGCTGAACCTGCTTCCCATTCCCATGCTCGACGGCGGCCATCTCCTCTACTATTTTCTCGAAGCCGCCAGAGGGCGGCCCCTGCCGGAAAGCTGGCTGATTACCGGTCAGCGCATCGGTATCGGATTGCTCGCCGCACTCATGAGTCTTGCATTTTTCAACGACTTGACTCGGCTTTTCAGCTAAAGTCGTTGTGCCTTACAATCTTCCACCATTTAGTCGACCGAGGGACGCCCAGGATGTCGTTTAGCCGGAAACTTCCATTCATCAGACGCGCTCTGCCGGTCTTGCTGAGCAGCTTGCTCGCATCGGGCATCGCGAACGCATTCACTCCCTTCGTGGTCAAGGACATTCAGGTCAATGGCGTACAACGGGTGGATGTCGGTACGATATTTTCGTACATGCCCGTTCGGGTCGGCGACACCTTCACCGAAGAGCAGGCGGCCGAGGCCATTCAGCGGCTGTATTCCAGCGGCCTGTTCAATGATGTTCAGATCGACACCACCGGCGACGTTCTCGTCGTGACGGTGCAGGAGCGCCCGACCATCGCGTCGGTCAGCTTCAATGGCATGCGTGAATTCGACGCCGACGCCATCACCAAGGCGCTGCTGCAGGTCGGCTTCGGCCAGGGCCGGGTTTTCGACCGTTCCATGCTCGAGCGCGCCGAGTTCGAACTCAAGCAGCAGTATCTGTCCAAGGGCAAGTACGGCGTTGAGATCACGCCGGTCATCACCCCCTTGCCGCGCAATCGCGTGGGGGTGTCGTTCGACGTCTTTGAAGGCGACCTCGCCCGAATCAAGCAGATCAACATTGTCGGCAACGAAGCCTTCTCTCAGGGCGAGCTGCTCGATCAGCTTGACCTGACCGATAGCGGGCTCATGACCTGGTACACCGGCACCGACAAATACTCGCGCGAAAAGCTGGAAGGCGACATGGAGCGCCTGCGCTCCTTCTATCTTGACCGCGGCTATCTCGAGTACTCGGCCGATGCCCCGCAGGTCACGATCTCGCCCGATCGCCGCGATATCTTCATTACGCTCACCGTGCACGAAGGCGAGCCCTACACCGTTCGTAGCGTCCGCCTCGCAGGCGAGTTGCTCGAGCTCGAGCCGCAACTGCAGGAGCTCGTACAGGTAAAGGAAGGCGAAGTCTTCTCCGCCACGCGCACCAATGAGACGGTGCAGGCGATTTCTGAATACCTGGGCAGCCTGGGTTACGCCTTTGCCAACGTGAACCCGAACCCGGTGCTGGATCGTGACGCCAATGAGGCCGACCTCACGTTCTACGTGGATCCGGGCAGGCGTGTCTATGTGCGCCGTATCGATATCGGTGGCAACACCCGCACGCGCGACGAAGTCATTCGCCGTGAGTTCCGCCAGCAAGAGGCCGCCTGGTACGACTCCAGCAGCATCCGCGCTTCGCGCGATCGCGTGGATCGCCTGGGCTACTTCAATGAGGTCGATGTCAGTACCTCGCCGGTACCGGGCAGTCCCGACCAGGTCGACGTCAACGTCGACGTGAAGGAAAAGCCCACGGGTCTGGTGAACCTGGGCGTCGGCTACGGATCCACCGACAAGGTGATTCTGTCCGCCGGGATCAGTCAGGACAACATCTTCGGCAGCGGAAATACGCTGTCGCTGAACGTGAATACCAGTAAGCGCAACCGGGCGCTGGTACTCGCCCATACCGATCCGTACTGGACCGAGGACGGCATCAGCAAGACCACGTCGCTGTACTACCGCCGTACCGAACCCTGGGATACGCATGACTCTCGTGGCGACTATGAAGTCACCTCGTATGGCGGCGGTCTCAATTTCGGGGTGCCCATCACCGAGCACGACCGGATCGTCTCGGGCGTCAGTTTCGAGCACAACACGCTGGAGCTGAGCAATCGGCGCGACGACACGCCGCTGGCCTACGAAGAATTCGTTGACGAGTACGGTGAAAGCACCAACTCGGTGGTGTTTAACGTGGGCTGGTCCAAGGACACGCGGGACAGCGCGCTGGCGCCCACCAAGGGTTACTACACGCGCCTGTCGGCCGACGTCTCGACCATGGACCTGCGCTACTACATGCTGCATGGTCAGTACCAGCACTACATTCCGCTGGGCCGGGCGTACACGCTGGCCTTTAACGTCATGAGCGACTGGGGCAAAACCTACGGTGGCAAGACCTTCCCGGTCATCAAGAACGTGTATGCGGGCGGTATCGGCACCGTGCGCGGCTACGAAGGCGGCTCGCTGGGCCCACGCGATCCGCGTACCAACGACTACCTGGGCGGCTCACGTCGCATCGTGGGTAGCGCCCAGCTCTACCTGCCATTCCCCGGCGCGACCCGCGACCGCACCTTGCGCTGGTTCGTGTTCGCCGATGCCGGCCAGGTGTCCACCACCGGCGGCGGCACGTGTTATGCCGGGGAAAGAAACCAGGTTGCAGATCCTTGCGGATGGAAATACTCGGCCGGCCTCGGTCTGTCGTGGGAGTCTCCGCTGGGGCCGCTGCAGCTCTCCTACGGCCGCCCGATCAACGAGAAGGAAGGCGATGAGAAGCAGTCCTTCCAGTTCCAGATCGGCACAGCGTTCTAACTTTGATGGCACAATTGACATTTGATCTTCGCTCCTTGCAAGGTAGAGTATTCATGAAGTCTCAAATCGCTTTAAAACTGTCCGCCATGTCGCAGGGTATCGGTCGCGGCCACCGGGCTCTGGTGTTCGCCTCCATGCTTGCGGTCGGGGCGGCTCTTGCCGTGCCGGCAGCACCGGTGCAGGCGCAAGGCACCAAGATCGGCTTCGTGAGCACCGAGCGCATTCTGCGTGACTCCAAGCCTGCAAAGGCTGCTCAGTCCAAGATCGAGGCCGAGTTCAAGAAGCGTGACGACGAACTCCAGCGCATGGCGAACAATCTGCGCAGCCAGGCCCAGAAGTTCGACAAGGACGCTCCCGTCATGTCGGAATCCGAGCGCATCAAGCGCCAGCGTCAGCTCGCCGATCTCGACTCCGATCTGCAGCGCAAGCGTCGCGAGTTCCAGGAAGACTTCAACCGCCGTCGCAACGAGGAGTTCTCCTCCATCGTCGAGAAGGCTGACAAGGCCATCCAGAGCATTGCCGAACAGCAAGGCTACGACCTGATCATTCAGGACGCCGTCACCGTCAGCCCGCGGGTGGACATCACGGACCAGGTTCTGAAGGCGCTGGGCGGCTGATTCCCGATGCCGGTATTGCTTGCTCCGGAACAGGCCGTTCCGCTTGAGTCGCTGCTCTCACAGGCCAATGTCGTGGGCATCGACTGCGAACTGCCCGAAGGCGCTGGAACCGGCACCCCGCTGATCCGGGGTCTGGGTTCTCTCTCCGGCGCCGGCCCCGAAGAAATCAGCTTTCTTTCGAATCCCAAGCTCGCGGGGCAGTTGCAAGACTGCCGCGCGGCGGCCGTGATCGTGACGCCTGCGGTGTGGGAATCCACGCTGAAGGGCCACGCAACGGCTTTCCGCTCCGTGGTGTGCAGCGAGCCGTATCTCATGTATGCGCTGCTGGCACAGTGGTTTGACGGCCATCGCCTGCGCGGCCTGCCTCGCGGTATCCATCCGTCGGCCGTCATTGCAGACTCGGCAGAGATCGAAGACGGCGTGAACATCGGCCCGCATTGCGTGGTGGAAGAGGGTGCCCACATCGGACGCGGTTCGCGTCTGGGTGCCGGTTGCATCATTGGCGCCGGGTCCGTTATTGGTCGCGACTGTCTGCTGCATGCCCGGGTTACGCTTTATCACGGCGTCACCATCGGGGACCGGTGCATTCTGCATTCGGGTTGCGTGCTGGGGGCCGACGGCTTCGGCTTCGCACCCGATCCTCGCACCCAGGGCGCATGGGCCAAGATTGCCCAGCTGGGCGGTGTGGTGTTGGGGAATGACGTCGAGATCGGCGCCAACACGACCGTCGACCGTGGTGCACTCGAGGACACCGTGCTTGGCAATGGTGTCAAGCTCGACAACCAGATCATGATCGCCCACAACTGCCAGGTTGGTGATCACACCGCCATGGCAGCCTGCGTGGGTGTCGCCGGGTCCACGATCATCGGCAAACGCTGCACCCTGGCAGGGGCCGCCATGACTGCGGGCCACATCACCCTGGCCGACGACGTACACATTTCAGGGGCCACGGCCGTCACCGCCAGCATCAGCAAACCGGGACGCTACACCGGGGTCTTCCCGTATTCCGAACACTCCGACTGGCAGCGCAACGCAGCTGTCCTTCCGCAGCTCGGCGCCTTGCGCCGGCGGCTGCGCGCGCTCGAGCGGCAGCAGTCCGCGGCCGACACGGAGTGATTTTTCCTTTATCGACCAATACGCCAACTACATGCAGGACACCCAGAAAATTACCCTCGACATCAAGCAGATCATGGAACGGCTGCCGCATCGCTACCCGATGCTGCTGGTCGACAAGGTGCTTGAAATGACGCCGGGCAAGAGCATCGTGGCGATCAAGAACGTGACGCTCAATGAGCCGTTCTTCACCGGCCACTTCCCTCATCATCCCGTGATGCCGGGCGTGCTGATCATCGAGGCGCTCGCTCAGGCATCCGCCCTGTTCTCGTTCGAGGGCCACAGCGATGTGAATCCTGCCAATCCCAAGATGGCCTATTACCTGGTCGGTGTGGATGAAGCCCGGTTCCGCCGCCCGGTGGTGCCGGGGGATCAGCTTCGCCTTGAAAGTACGGCAGACAAGATCAGCCGCAGCATATGCAAGTATTCCACGCGGGCGACGGTCGACGGTCAAGTCGTGGCCGAAGCCAAGATCATGTGCGCCATACGCGTACTGGAAGACTGAATATGGCGTCCAACATCCATCCGACAGCCATCATCTCGGAGGGAGCCGAGCTCGCAGCCGACGTCGAGGTTGGTGCCTATAGTTTGATCGGCCCGAACGTCAGTATCGGCACCGGCACCAAGATCGGCCCGCATTGCGTGATCGACGGTCATACCCGTATCGGCGCCAACAACCACTTCTATCGGTTCTGCTCCATCGGCGGCATGCCGCAAGATAAAAAGTACCGTGGTGAGCCCACCCGTCTCGAAATCGGAGACGGCAATATGGTGCGCGAGTACGTGACCATCAATACCGGTACGGCGCAAGACGTGGGCGTTACGCGGCTGGGCGATGACAATTGGATCATGGCCTACGTGCATGTGGCTCATGATTGCCAGATCGGCTCGCATGTGATCATGGCCAACAGCGTTCAGCTCGCCGGCCACATTCATATTGGCGACTGGGCGATACTCGGCGGCATGTCTGCCGTGCATCAGTTCGTGCACATCGGGGCGCACAGCATGATCGGCGGTACCAGCTCGATCCGTCAGGATATCCCGCCCTATGTCATTGGCGCGGGCGATCCCTTCCGGCCGGTCGGTATCAATAGCGAAGGCCTGCAGCGCCGCGGTTATGACGCCGAGACGATCTCGGCTCTCAAGGAAGCATACAAGCTGCTTTATCGGCGCAACCTCAAGGTCGACGAAGCTGCAGCCGCCATGCGTCGCCTGCAGGACGAACGTCCCGCCGCACGTGATGCCATCGACGTCCTGGCCTCGTTTATCGAGCGCGAGGGGCGGGGCTTCGTGCGCTGATGACTTTACGTATCGGCCTGGTGGCCGGAGAACCCTCGGGCGATTTGCTGGCAAGCCGCGTCATCCGAGGGCTGCATGAGCGGGTACCCGGCACGGCCTGTGAAGGCATCGGTGGTCCCACCATGGAAGCCGAAGGCTTTGATGCCTGGCATCCCATGCATGCGCTGACCGTGTTCGGGTATGTTGATGCCTTCCGTCGTTTGCCCGGCCTTTTGCGGATCTATGGCGACGTCCAGCGGCGCTGGAGCGCGGTACCACCCGATGTTTTCGTCGGCGTCGATGCGCCCGACTTCAATCTGCGACTCGAAGAAAAGTTGCGCGCTTCGGGCACGCCCACCATCCATTTTGTGAGCCCGTCCATCTGGGCGTGGCGCTACGAGAGGATCGAAAGGATCCGCCGAGCCGTGTCGCGCATGCTGGTGCTGTTTCCCTTCGAAGTGGAAATCTACGAAAAAGAGGGCATACCGGTCACGTGTGTGGGCCACCCGCTGGCCGCGAACATCCCCATGGAGCCGGACCGCCTGGCGGCCCGTGCCAGGCTGGGGCTGGACCCGGACGCCCGCATTCTTGCCATGCTGCCGGGCAGCCGCAGTTCCGAGATCCGGCTGCTGGGCCCGCGGTTTCTTCAGGCGGCGCGCCTTCTCCTGCAGCGTGATCCGCAGCTGCAGTTCATCGTCCCCATGGTGAATGCCGAGAGGCGCCGCGAGTTCGAGCAGATGTTGCAACAGCATTCGCTGACGAACTGCCATATCATTGACGAGACGACCGTGAAGGGTTTGAGTCCGGATTGGCCCGCCGCCTGGCACGTGATGGAAGCCGCGGATGCCGTGCTGGTGGCCAGTGGCACGGCCACACTCGAGACCGCCCTGTTCAAGCGTCCGATGGTCATCTCCTATGTGCTGACGCCGTTGATGCGTAGAGTCATGGAATGGAAGGCCGGACAGTCGCGGCCGTACGTGCCCTGGGTCGGGCTGCCCAACGTGTTGGCACAAGACTTTGTGGTGCCGGAACTGCTCCAGGACGATGCCACGCCCGCCGCCCTGGCCGACGAGTGCTGGCGCGCGCTCACTGACCAGGAATACGCCGCGTCGGTCCAGCAGAAGTTTTCAGAGATTCACCGCAGTCTTTCGCTCGATACTCCTCGGCTGGTTGCCGAGGCCATTATTGAACAAGCCGGTCATGCAGCATGATCTACTACAAGGCTGGGAGCCACCGCGGATTCGTGTCGCGGGCATAGACGAAGCAGGCCGAGGCCCGTTGGCCGGGCCGGTATTTGCGGCCGCCGTCATCCTTTCAGAGGATATCGGTATCGAAGGCCTGGACGACTCCAAGAAGCTGAACAGTCTGCGCCGCGAGGAACTGGCCATCGAGATACGCGAGCGTGCCGTTGCCTGGAGCATCGCCAGTGCCAGTGTGGCCGAGATCGACAGCCTCAATATATTGGGTGCCACCATGCTCGCCATGCGGCGCGCCTGTGAAGGCCTGAATCCGGCACCGCAGCAGGCGCTGATCGATGGCAACCAGGTCCCGCCGGGGATGCTGTGCGCCGCACAGTATGTGATCGGCGGCGATGCGCGGGTGCCTGCCATTTCCGCAGCATCCATTCTGGCCAAAACCGCACGTGACGCCTATTGCAGGGAAATGCATGAGCGGTATCCCGGTTATGGCTTCGATCAGCACAAGGGCTATGCGACCGCAGCTCACCTCGATTGCCTGCAACGCCTTGGCCCTTGCGAAGAGCACCGGCGCAGTTTCGCGCCGGTTCGCCTGCATTACGAAGCCGTCCTTACATGAAGGAAATCAGTTCGCGCGATAACCCGGACTATCGGCGGCTGTTGCGTAGCCTTTCCGGCAAGCGCTCAGCGGAAGACCGGCACGCCGGCATCCATGATGTCGCGCTCGAAGGCATCCATCTTTGTGAAAGCTGGCTGTCGCACATCGGCCAACCGGAGCTCGCGTTCTTTGACGCTGACCGCCTTTCGCGCCCCGAGATCCGTCGGCTGCTGGAGGCCACGGAGCCGAGGCATGTTCGCCTTTGCGCACCGGCGCTCATGCAGTCCGCCGGTCAGGTGGTGCACGGGCAGGGTGTCATATTCGTTGCGCGGGCACCCAGTCCGCAAGCGCCATCCCGGATTTCCGAAAACTGCCTGTGGCTGGA
>JAJUGH010000070.1 GCA_029268265.1 Alcaligenaceae bacterium
CAGGGTGCAGCGCCGTAGAGGGCGGGGGACCTGCGTACTGCCGCAACCGATCGTGTATCCCATCCACGCGGCAAGTGCCTACAGCAAGACGCTGGAAGGAATGGGGTTTCGTTCCGCCGCCGTGCTGCTGCGCAAGGCAGAGCGCGCAGCGACGCCTGATGAGCTGCAGGACCTGCAGTTGAACAGCACTGAACCGGTGCTCGAAGTCGAGACGCTGAGACTGCTGGACGATCAGCCCATCAGCGTGATCAGGCACTGCTTTGCCGGGCGCCATCGAAGGCTCATGGATACATATGCCGGCGGCTCGATGCGCGCCCACCTGGCCCGCCACGGCGTTTCCCTCAAGCGAATCTCCACACTCATCGGGGCGCGAGCCCCCACCCAGCATGATGCTCATCGCCTGATGATGCCCAGGCATACGCCGGTGTTAAGCATCCGGACCCTTTCAAGCGGTCCTGAAGGCGAGCCTTTCGAGCTCTCGAAATCCACCAACCGGGCGGACCGTTTCAAGTACCACATTATTTCTGGAGAACACAGTGACGAATAGCGTTTATGGCGCACGCACGGATATCGCTCCGGCGCAGCGCCAGCAATGGATGGGCGTGCTGGCGCGTGCCGGCCATCGTTTGTCCGAATACAGCGACGAATTGCGCCGCGTCGAGCATCGTTTCATACGGCCTGCCGAGACCGGCATGGTTATGGTGCGCGGCCGCATGGGCGGAAGCGGCGCACCCTTCAACCTGGGGGAGATGACCGTGACGCGCTGTGTAGTTCAGCTGGCGGACGGCCGCCACGGGCACAGTTACGTGGCCGGGCGCAGCAAGACTCAGGCGGAATTGGCGGCCCTGGCCGATGCCCACTTGCAAGGGGAAAGCCAGGCCCACTGGCTGGCAAACCTCGTTGAACCGCTGCGTCGGGAGCAGGAGGCACAGCGTGCCGCCAGGGAGACGGAAAGTGCTGCGACGAAAGTGGATTTCGTCACGCTGGTTAGGGGAGAAGACGAATGACGGATACCGCTATGCTCATGCTCGCGTTTGTTGACCCCGTACATGCCAGCCAACAGGTGTTCCGACGGGCATTGACCGCGCTGTCCGAGCCGGGCGTCGTGGAGACCGTTGATGACGCGCCCGGAATGGACCGTTTGGCGCCGGCGACTTATGCCTTGTGCCTTTCTCTCTTCGATAGCGATACCCCGGTCTGGCTGAGTCCCTTGCTGGATACGCCGGCCCTGCGCGCCAACCTGGCGTTTCACTGCGGATGCCCCATCGTGGCTGCCCCGCAAGACGCTGTCTTCGCTTTGATGGCCGGTACCGAGTCGGCCGAAGTGCCCGCCTTCAACGCGGGGACGGACCGCGACCCGGATCTCTCCTGCACCGTGTTGATGCAGCTCAGCCAGCTGGACGGCGGGCCGGCCACCACCTGGCAGGGGCCTGGGATCCCGGGGAGCCGCGTGATGCGACTGCCCGTCTCCGATGCCTTCTGGGACCAGCGCGCCCGGCATGGCTTCCCACAAGGCCTGGATTTCTTTTTCACTGCCGGCGACGCACTGGTGGGCCTGCCCCGCAGCATCCGCGTCCTGCGCATGATGCAAGAGGTGAACTGAATGTATGTTGCCGTGAAAGGGGGCGAGCAAGCCATCGACAACGCGCATGCGCTGCTGGCCCGAAGAAGGCGAGGCGATGCATCCGTGCCGGAGCTTTCGGTGGAACAGATACGCCAGCAGATGCCTCTGGCGGTTGCCCGCGTCATGAGCGAGGGCTCGCTGTTTGACGAGGAGCTTGCCGCGCTGGCCATCAAGCAGGCAGCAGGCGATCTGCTGGAGGCCATTTTCCTACTGCGCGCTTACCGCACGACGCTGCCACGGTTTCTGAGCAGCGTGCCATTGCAGACGGAAACCATGCGCGTGGACAGGCGTATATCGGCGATCTTCAAGGATCTACCCGGTGGCCAGCGCCTGGGACCGACGTTCGACTATACCCACCGGTTGTTGGACTTTTCCCTCCTGGCAGAGGATGCCGATTCGCAGGCCGCGACCGCTGCGCAAACACCCGTACCGCAGCCCGCAAGGAAACGACCGGCCGCAGCACAAGCTGCCCCGCCCGTGGCTCCACAGGTAGCCGCTGCGCCCGCAGACGCACCTCAGCCGGAGTCTTGTCCGCGTGTGGCCGACATGTTGGCTCGTGAAGGGCTCCTGCAAGAGGAACCCGACACCGCAGCCCGGGTGCCGGACATCACACGGGAGCCGATGGATTTCCCCACCACGCGCGCCCAACGGCTTCAGGCGCTCGCACGTGGTGACGAAGGGTTCCTCCTGGCCATGGGCTATTCCACCCAGCGCGGTTATGGGCGTAACCACCCGTTCGCCGGCGAGATCCGCATCGGTTGGGTTGACGTCTGGATCGAGCCCGAGGAGCTGGGCTTTGCCGTGCCGCTGGGCGAGATCGAGGTATCCGAGTGCGAAATGATCAACCAGTTTGTCGGCAGCAAGGAACAGCCGCCGCAGTTCACACGCGGTTATGGCCTGGCCTTTGGCTATGCGGAGCGCAAGGCGATGGGTATGGCCTTGGTGGATCGGGCGCTGCGGGCGGACGAATATCAGGAAGAGGTCGAATCGCCCGCGCAACAAGAGGAGTTCGTGCTCATGCACTGCGACAACGTCGAGGCGGCGGGTTTCGTATCGCACCTGAAGCTGCCTCATTACGTCGACTTCCAGTCGGAGCTGGACCTGATTCGCAAGCTGCGCCGTAACGCCGCCGCTGCGACCATTGAAAAGGAGCAAGCGGCATGACCCGCCAGGACACGAACCCCACGATTGATGCCGGGTACAACTTCGCCTACCTGGACGAGCAGACCAAGCGCAGCCTGCGCAGAGGTTTATTGAAGGCCGTGGCGATTCCCGGCTATCAGGTTCCTTTCGGAGGCCGCGAAATGCCCTTGCCTTACGGCTGGGGCACTGGCGGGATGCAGGTCACGGCCGCCGTGCTAGGGCGCGATGATGTGCTGAAGGTCATCGACCAGGGAGCCGACGACACAACCAACGCCGTATCCATACGCCGCTTCTTTACCCGCACCGCGGGCGTGCGCAGCACCCAGCGCACCGACCAGGCGTCGATCATCCAGACGCGTCACCGCATTCCCGAAACGCCCCTGCGCAGCGGGCAGATCATGGTCTACCAGGTGCCCATACCCGAACCCTTGCGTTTCATCGAGCCTTCGGATTCCGAAACGCGCGCCATGCACGCGCTGAATGATTACGGCGTGATGCACGTGAAGCTGTATGAAGACATCGCCACGTACGGGCACATCGCCACCACCTATGCCTACCCGGTCATGGTGGATAACCGCTACGTCATGGATCCGTCGCCCATACCGAAGTTCGACAACCCCAAGCTGCACATGAGCCCGGCCCTCATGCTGTTTGGCGCCGGACGCGAAAAGCGCCTGTATGCCTTGCCGCCCTACACCCGGGTGGAGAGCCTGGACTTTGAAGACTACCCCTTCGAGCTTCCACGTTGGGACCAAAGCTGCGCGTTCTGCGGCAGCACCGAATCGTATCTGGATGAGCTGATCGTGGACGATGAAGGCACCCGGCAATTTGTTTGTTCCGATACCGACTACTGCAGCCAGCGCTGCGAGCGACAGGAGGCCACGGCATGAGCCCGCTTCTATCAGTACGCAACCTGACGCTCCTGTATGGGCCGGACAAGGGCTGCCAGGATGTGTCCTTCGACCTCTATCCCGGAGAAGTGCTCGGTATCGTCGGCGAGTCCGGTTCGGGAAAGTCGACGCTACTGAGCGTGCTGTCCGGTCGAAATACGCCAGACACCGGCAGCGTCACGTACCGCAATGCCCGGGGTGAGCCGGTCGATCTGTATCAGGCCAGCGAGGCGGAACGCCGCACTTTGCTGCGCACGGAATGGGGGTTCGTTGAGCAGAACCCGCGCGACGGACTGCGCATGAACGTATCGGCCGGCGCCAATATCGGCGAGCGACTCATGGCGCAGGGCGTCCGCCACTACGGGCAGCTTCGTCAGGCTGGGCTGCAATGGCTTAAGCAGGTCGAAATCGACCCGGCACGCATTGATGATCAGCCCCGCACGTTCTCCGGCGGCATGCAGCAACGGCTGCAGATTGCCCGGAATCTGGTTTCCAGTCCCAGGCTCATCTTCATGGATGAACCCACCGGTGGTCTGGACGTATCGGTGCAGGCGCATTTGCTGGACCTTCTGCGTGGTCTTGTGCGGGAACTGCAACTGGCCGTCGTCATCGTGACCCACGACCTGGCCGTGGCGCGTCTGTTGGCGGATCGGCTGATGGTCATGCGCCGCTCTCGGGTGGTGGAGGCCGGGCTGACTGACCAAATTCTGGATGATCCGCAGCATGCCTACAGCCAGTTGCTGGTGTCTTCGGTGTTGCAGCCATAAGGACAACAAATGAATCCCGTTATGGAAGTAAAGGGTCTGGCCAAGACCTTCACGCTGCACCAGCAGCACGGTGTGGTGCTCAATGTTCTTAAAGGGCTCGACTTCTCGGTTCTGGCGGGCGAATGCCTGATTCTGCACGGACAGTCCGGCGCCGGGAAATCCACCTTGTTGCGCACGCTATATGGCAATTACCTGCCTGCCGCCGGCAGCATACGCGTGCTGCACGAAGGCCGGATGGTCGAAGTGGTCGGAGCGGAGCCGCGCGAGACGCTCGCACTGCGGCGAAGCACGCTCGGCTACGTCAGCCAGTTCCTGCGCGTCATTCCGCGTGTCAGCTGCCTGAACGTGGTCATGGAGCCGGCGCTGGCTCGTGGCATGGATTCCGACGTGGCGCGTGAGCGCGCGCAGGAATTGTTGCTGCGCTTGAGCATCCCTGAGCGCTTGTGGTCGCTGGCGCCCGGCACGTTTTCGGGCGGGGAGCAACAGCGCGTGAACATTGCCCGCAGCTTCATGGTGCACTGGCCGGTGCTGCTGCTCGATGAGCCGACGGCGTCTCTGGATGACGCCAACCGTGCGGTCGTGATTGACCTCATCACGGAAGCGCGCCGGGCGGGGTCCGCACTCATTGCCATCTCACACGACGCCGCCACCCGCAACGCGATTGCGGATCGCTATCTCGATATGACGCCCGAGGAACTGAACCATGCCTGCTGAACAAATATTGACCAACGCCCGTGTGGTGACTGACACGGAAGTGTTCTTGGGAACGGTCGCCGTTCGTGATGGCCTCATCCACGATGTTGTGCAGGGGCGTAGCCAGCTTCCCCAGGCGCAAGACATGCAGGGTGACTATCTGTTCCCCGGGCTGGTCGAGCTGCATACCGACAATCTGGAAAAATACATGAACCCCCGCCCGGGGGTGGATTGGCCGCCGGAATCCGCCGTCCTGGCGCACGATGCCCAGGTAGTGGCTGCCGGCATCACGACGGTCTTCGATGCGCTGGCTATCGGCGATGTGAACCCCAAGGGCGACCGCATGCGCCAGCTTCCCATCATGCAGCAGGCCATTACCCAGGCACAGGACGAGGGTCATACGCGGGCGGAGCATCGCCTGCATCTGCGCTGCGAGTTGAGCCACGAGAAAACCCTGGATCTGTTTACCGAACTCGTAGACAGCCCTCTGGTGCAACTGGTCTCGGTCATGGACCACTCGCCCGGACAGCGACAGTTCGTGAAGATGGAAAAGTACCGCGAGTATTACCAAGGCAAGTATCACCTCAGCGATGCGGAGATGGATGCCTTCATTGATCGGCAGATCGAGAACTCGCGCCGCTATAGCGACGATTATCGCCGCAGCATCGCTGATGAATGCAGGCAGCGTTCGCTTTCCCTGGCGAGTCACGATGATGCGACACTCGAGCACGTTCAGGAGTCGGCAGGGTACGGGATGAGCATTGCCGAATTCCCCACCACGGTGGAAGCGGCAGAAGTCAGCCATCGGTTGGGGTTGAAAGTACTGATGGGCGCACCGAACATCGTGCGTGGCGGATCGCACTCCGGCAACGTGGCGGCCGCTGATCTGGCTGCACGTGGCGTGCTGGACATTCTTTCCAGCGACTACTATCCGGCCAGTCTGCTGCAGGCGGCTCGCCGCCTTTGGGAAGAAAACGAGCAATACGACCTGCCGCGGGCGGTTCAATCCATCAGCCTGGCACCGGCTCGCGCGGCGGGCTTGCATGACCGCGGTGAAATCCGGGTGGGACTGCGTGCCGACCTGGTGCGCGTGCGCGCACACGATACACAGTTCGTGGTCGACCAGGTATGGCGCGGCGGGCAGAGGGTGTTCTGATGGCGGGCCGTCTGATCTACCTGATGGGGCCGTCGGGCTCGGGCAAAGACACCATACTGTTGGGGCTCAGCCGTTTGATGGGCCGCAAGGCCTATCTGGCGCCGCGCCTCGTCACACGGCCTGAAACCGCTACCGAACGGGGCGCGATCTCGGTATCGGATACTGAATTCCTGCAGCTGGAGCGGGCCGGGCGGCTCGCGATGTCGTGGCGGGCCAACGGCCTGGCCTACGGCGTACAGCTCGATATTGACGACCGACTGGCGTCCGGCGTCGATGTGCTGGTGAATGGTTCACGCGGTTATCTGGCGGAAGCGCGCAAGCGCTATCACGCGCTGGTGCCGGTCTTGCTGAGCGTTGACCATGGAATACTGTATCAACGGCTCATGGCACGAGGGCGTGAAGATGCCCGCCAAATTCGTGAGCGGCTGAATCGCAATGCGCGTTACGCTGGGCTCACGGAAGAGAACGATGATGCGGGCATCATGGTCGTGGATAATTCCGGCACCCCGGAAGAGGCCATCCGCGCCCTGTATCAATATTTGAATCGAATCCACCCAGGCTCCAGTCCTCATCATGCTGCTGACACTGTTAGGGACGGGCAATGCCCGGCAAGTTCCCGTCTATAACTGCGAATGCATCGCATGCGAGCGGGCGCGCAGGGATGCCCGCCATCGGCGTGGCCCATGCTCTGCGCTGCTCGAGTTCGGGGGAGGGCGCTGGCTGATCGACGCGGGCCTGACCGACCTGGCCGAACGCTTCCCGCCGGGGTCCCTGAGCGGTGTGCTGCAGACGCACTACCATGCCGACCACGCGCAGGGCCTGTTGCATCTGCGCTGGGGAGAGAACATGAGCATTCCGGTGCTGGGGCCACCGGATCCCGAGGGCCTCGCGGACCTGTACCGTCACCCGGGCATACTGGATTTTTCCAGGACACTGACTGCGTTTGAACCCACAGTCCTTGACGGCTGCACCGTCACGCCCGTTCCTTTATTCCATTCGAAGCCCACTTTCGGTTATGTGTTCCAGGCGGAAGGGAAGCGGTTTGCGTATCTGACCGACACCGTAGGCCTGCCCGACGACACTGCCGCCTACCTGCAGCGCGACCCGCTGGACTTGCTTGTCCTGGACTGCTCCTCGCCGCCTTCACCAACCCCGCCACGCAATCACAACGACCTGACGCGTGCTCTGGAGACAATTCGCTCACTACCGGTCAGGCGCAGTGTGCTCACCCATATCGGCCACAAGATGGACGCGTGGCTGATGGAGGAAGCTTCGGCTCTGCCGGAAGGTGTTGAAGTGGCTTATGACGGAATGGTCCTTCGCGGCGCGGGGGTATTGCGACAGGGCTGACGGTTTACCCGCTAGAATACGCCCTGTACTTGGGGAGTAGCCTACTCTCGATCTAACCGAGAGGCCTGCGTCAACATTCTTGATCGCTATCGATCATGGCGCCGGCGGCCGAAAGGCATGGCGAGACTGAGGATTCTTTCCGCGCATTGGCCGGGTGCGGAAAGTGTCTTCTTGTCTGCCCGGCCGGAGCCCAAAGCAGTCATGACCTGGTTGTCCACCCTTGTCGTCGCTTTTGCGATGTCGACCGACGCCTTCGCCGCGGCGGTCAGCAAAGGCGCCACGCTGACTCGTCCCCGATTCTCGGAAGCCATCCGCACCGGCGCGATCTTCGGTTTCATCGAAGCCATGACACCGCTGATTGGATGGGCGCTTGGATCCGTTGCGGCACCCTACGTCGAAGCCTGGGACCACTGGATCGCTTTTGGCATGCTCACAGGGCTCGGGCTGCACATGGCTTATAACGGTCTGAAGGCTGCAGACGATGATGATCGCCCCGTGCGCTCCCGGCATTCCTTCTGGCTGCTTGCCGCCACCGGTTTTGCGACCAGCATCGACGCCATGGCGATCGGTGTGACCCTGGCCTTTGTGGATAACAACATCCTCGTCACGGCAGCCGCCATCGGCATGGCCACGCTGGTGATGGTGACGCTGGGCGTGATGGTGGGCCGGATGCTGGGAGCTATCGCAGGAAAGCGAGCCGAGGTGCTGGGCGGCATCGCGCTCATCTGTATCGGCACTCTCATCCTGTATGAGCATCTGGCAGTCGCCGTCGTGACCTGAGTGAGCTCATCGCAACATAACAACAGTTCCGATATGAAATAAGAGAAGAACCCTGCTCGCGATAGACCCGCGGAAGCGCAGCGCTTACCATACCGACCTAGGGTTTCATCTACTTGCAATTTCAATACTTTATTTCTCATGAAAATCGGAACACGGCTTTACCTCGCCTTCGGCAGCGTGGTGGCCTTGCTGGTGGTATTGCTCGCCGTCGCTCAAACCAGTGTGTGGAAGCTGGGCGAAGCCAATAGCTGGAACGTCCATACCTACCAGGTATTGGAAGAAGTCGACAGCATTCTGGAATCGTTGGTGAATATCGAGACGGGGCAGCGAGGATTCGCGCTGACCGGCAATGAAGCGTCTCTGGAGCCCTATCACGCAGGGCTCAAAGCCTTCAAGCAGCATTTTGATGCGGCGAGGCGCCTGACTTCCGACAATCCCGAGCAGCAGCGCCGGCTGGAAAGCGTCGGTGGCCTCGCGCGGCAATGGATCACCGAAGCAATCGATGCGGGTATCTCCCTGCGGCGCGATGTCGATGCCGGCAGAGCCCCCACATACAAGGTCGCCGAGTTCGAAAAGGCCGGAAAGGGCAAGCAGATCATGGATTCCCTGCGCGCATTGATTGACGAAGTCAGCCAGGAGGAACGCAACCTGCTTGAGCAGCGTGCCAATGATGCAGCCTCCCTGCAGGCCACGACCCGAAACGTCATTATCTTCGGTGGACTGATCACCGTATTGCTGGCCGGGGTGTTGGCGGTCCTGATTACGCGCCGCCTGGTGAAAAGGCTCGGTGGCGAGCCCGATTATGCGGCTGAAATTGCAAGCAGGGTGGCAAGCGGCGACCTGGCATTCGATGTGGCGCTGCAACCGGGCGATGACTCCAGCTTGCTATACGCCATGAAGCAGATGAAGGAGAACCTTGCCTCCATCGTGTCACAAGTGCGCACCGGGGCGGACACCATTGCCACGGCTTCCGGGCAGATTGCTACGGGCAACCATGACCTGTCTTCACGGACCGTCCAGCAGGCCGCATCCCTCGAAGAGACCGCGGCGTCGATGGAGCAACTGACCTCGACGGTGAAGCAGAACGCCGACAACGCTCATCAAGCCGATGCCCTGGCTGCCGCCGCATCGGATGTGGCGGTGAAGGGCGGAGACGTCATCGGTCAAGTGGTGGGCACCATGAACGGCATCCACGCTTCGGCCACCAAGATCGTCGATATCATTGGCGTGATCGACGCCATCGCATTCCAGACCAATATTCTTGCGCTCAATGCTGCGGTCGAATCCGCGAGGGCAGGCGAGCACGGCAGAGGCTTTGCGGTGGTCGCTTCCGAAGTGCGCACTCTCGCGCAGCGCTCCGCCAATGCAGCGAAGGAAATCAAAACGCTTATCGACGAATCGGTAGAGAAGGTCGATGTCGGCACCCGACTTGTAAGCGATGCGGGTACGACGATGAACGAAATTGTTCAGAGCGTAAAGCGGGTCACGGACATCATGCAGGAAATCGCTACGGCGAGCACGGAGCAGACGTCCGGCATCGAACAGGTCAGCCTTGCGATCGGGCAGATGGATCAGGTCACGCAACAGAATGCGGCGCTGGTGGAAGAGGCCGCCGCCGCATCGCAATCCTTGCAGGACCAGGCCGCGGAACTTGCCCGCGTCGTCGGCGTCTTCAAGTTGGGACAGCAATCTCTGGCATTGTCGGCTCACTAACATTTGAGCCTCGGCGCACAGTAGGTCGGCCTCCCGCCGCCGTTTTGCGCCGGGCGGTCTTTCAGCCGCCCAGCGATGCCAGCAGCCATGCGGCGACACTGGCGCCCACTACGACCGCCCAGGGCGGCAATTTCCAGAACATCAACGCCGCCAGCGCAAGCAGCGCCAGCGCGAAATCTCGCGGCGTATGGATGGCGGTGGTCCAGACCGGATCGTAAAGCGCGGCCAGCAGCAGGCCCACCACCGCGGCATTGATACCCATGAGCGCTGCCCGGGTGCGCCGGCTTCCGCGGAGCCTTTCCCAGAAAGGCAACGTGCCGGCCACCAGCAGGAATGACGGTATGAAGATCGCAAACAACGCGATGATTCCGCCATACCAACCAGAAAGCGGGCCGTCCATCGATGCCCCCAGAAACGCGGCGAAGGTGAACAGCGGACCGGGCACCGCCTGCACGGCACCATATCCGGCCATGAGCGTTTCGCTGGACACCCAGCCTGGTTCGACCACCTCCGCCTGGAGCAGCGGCAACACCACATGTCCGCCCCCGAACACGAGCGAACCGGCCCGATAGAAAGCGTCGAACACGGCGAGAGATTCGCTTGGCGCAGCCGCCGCCAACAGGGGCAAACCGATAAGCAGAACGAGGAAGAGGGCCAGCCAAAACAGCGCCAGCCAGAAGCCTGCCCGCCCTTGGTGCTGCGGGGCGGGCACGGTGTCGCCGTGTGGTTGATCGAGTCCCCTGAAGCCAATGAGCCCTATCAGCGCCCCAATAACTATCGCCGTGATCTGCGCCCAGCTATGCGGCGCCAGCAAAATGAAACAGGCAACAACTGTCATGATGCTCAAGCGCGCGACATCGGGGCACAGCTGGCGCGCCATACCCCAGACCGCTTGCGCCACCACGGCGACTGCGGCGATCTTCAGGCCGTCGAGCATGGCCGATGGAATGGCATCGCCGAACTGCGTAACGCCTGCTGCGAACAGGATCAACGCTGCGGCGGAGGGCAGAGTGAAGCCGGCCCACGCAGCCAAGGCGCCCGCGTAACCTGAGCGCTGCAGCCCGATCGCCATCCCCACCTGGCTGCTGGCCGGCCCTGGCAAAAATTGGCACAAGGCCACCAGGTCCGCATAATCTCGTTCGGACAGCCAGCGCCGTTGCGCCACGAACTCCGTACGAAAGTAGGCCAGATGCGCCACAGGGCCGCCGAAAGACGTTAGACCCAGGCGGAGGAAAATCAGGAAAACTGACCACGGATCTCGTGGCGACACAGCTTCAGACATGTTCGGGCAGGAAAGCGGCAAGGTTTCAGCGTACGCCGACTATAACGCCCGCTATCCGCCCAGCGTACGATCCTGCTGCTCGAACCAGCTCAGTGCGTCGTGCAGATGGCTCTCAGTGAAGTCCGGCCAGTAGGCGTCCACCACGAAAATATCGGCATAGACGCATTGGGCCGGCAGAAATCCGCTGAGGCGCCGCCCTCCGCCCCAGCGA
>JAJUGH010000071.1 GCA_029268265.1 Alcaligenaceae bacterium
TGTAGTAAGACTGGGGCGAAATATCAGCAGCGGCAGCCATCTGAAACCTTATCCTGTAAATACAAACCGGAGAATTCCCCGAAAACCATCAGTGCAGCTACGGCAGCTTACGCGTGGCCAGCAACAGCACATACCCTTTCAACACACACAGCAGTCCCAGCAACAGGGCCGGCCAGACCAGCCAGCCCTCGCCTTTCCAAGTGGCCAGACCCAGGATGAACACCGCGGTGCCCAGCTTGAACGCCTCGCCCCAGAAGAAGGCCATGGGCCCAGTTTTCAACGGGCCGAAAGCACCTGCCAACAGACGCAAGGCGAAAAGGGCGTTAGGTATGAAATAGGCAGCAGCGCCGACCAAAGCCGACAACGCCGCATTGCCACCCGCCACCAGACCGGACAGGACAACGGCAAAAACAGCCATGCCCGCCTGCGCCACCAGTGCCCGTATCAGACCCTGATTGGCGCGCCGACCGATTCTTGCTCGTTCCTCGTCGGTCAGCACGATGGGAGTGTGGTCTTCCATACTGCACGCCTTTGGCCTTGCGGCCCACTTGCCAACTGCCGCCTAACCAGCCACCCGCCTTCAAACTGGTTGAAGACTAAAGCAATTGCTCTATTTTTCAAAGGAGGCTCGCGGCAAACCCAAAGAGTATATCTTTTTTTGAGAACCCGCCGCAAGCGAAGTCAGGCCGAAATCCAACAGCCCCCTTGCGGCGTTCTGCCCGCCGCAAGGTGGACGGATGACGGCCTGGAACAGCTAGCGATGCTTGAAGTCTGGCTTGCGCTTCTCGACAAACGCCTTCATGCCTTCCTTCTGATCTTCCGTGGCAAACAGCGCGTGGAAGTTGCGCCGCTCGAACATCAGGGTTTCGTTCAGCGTGCCTTCGTCAGCGGCATTCACGCACTCCTTCGCCATGATGACGGACGGCAGCGAATAGGACGCGATGGTCGCGGCAGCTTCCATGGCTTCGTCAAGCAGGCGCTCGGTCGGCACCACGCGGGCGACCAGGCCGCAACGCTCCGCTTCGTCGGCATCCATCATGCGCCCCGTGAGCACGAGATCCATGGCCTTGGCCTTGCCC
Organism: Alcaligenaceae bacterium; assembly: GCA_029268265.1. Classification (GTDB taxonomy): domain Bacteria; phylum Pseudomonadota; class Gammaproteobacteria; order Burkholderiales; family Burkholderiaceae_B; genus Yanghanlia. Next base: position 1,080 of record JAJUGH010000071.1, read on the forward strand.
ACGGCGCGCGGCAGACGCTGCGTGCCACCGAAACCGGGAATGACGCCCAGCTTGATTTCGGGCTGACCGAACTTGGCGTTCTCGGCAGCGATGATGAAATCGCACAACATGGCCAGCTCACACCCCCCGCCCAGCGCATAACCCGATACTGCAGCAATGATGGGCTTGCGGATGCGCTTGAGGGATTCCCAGTTGCCACCGAGGTAGTCCTTCTTGTAGACATCCATGTAGGTCCAATCCTGCATGGCGGCGATGTCCGCGCCGGCAGCAAAGGCTTTTTCGGAACCCGTCAGCACCATTGCCCCAATGTTCTCGTCGGCATCGTACTGGCGCAGCAGTTCTGCCAGCTGATCGATCAGCTCGTTGCTCAAGGCGTTGAGCGCCTTGGGGCGATCGAGCGTGATCAGCGCCACGCGACCTCGCACTTCCGACTTCACCATGGGTGCACTCATACCGTCTCCTTTGGAAGTTAATATTGCGGAATGAAAAACGAATCCATACTCTATGCGCTGGTGCCTCATGACCTCGCAGGACACCGGCTGCGCATCACGTTGACCGTGTTGAATCCCGACCCGCAGGGGCAGGTGCTGTCCCTTCCGGCCTGGATTCCCGGAAGCTATCTTATTCGAGATTTCGCCCGTCAAGTCGAATCCATCCGCGCCGAGAGCCAGGGCCGTCCTGTGGAAATCCGCAAGACCGGCAACCATTCCTGGCGTTGCGCTCCATGCAAGGGGCCGCTGGTGGTGGAGTACGTGGTCTACGCCTGGGACCTTTCCGTGCGCAGTGCCCACGTCGATGAAGCACATGCGTTCTTCAACGGCACGAGCGTCTTTCTGGCGGTGCATGGCCAGGAACACCTCCCCTGCCATCTTCTGCTGCAGGCCCCACAGGAGGCCCCCCACTGGACGGTCCACACCTCCCTGCCGGAGGCCTCCGGCCATCCGCAATGCGCCGAGCGGCACGGTTTCGGCATGTATCTCGCACCCGATTACGACGCTCTGATCGACCACCCGGTGGAAATGGGCACGCCACAGGTGGTGAGCTTCGAGGCATGCGGCGCTCACCACGAAATGGTCTTCACGGGGGTCGTTCCCAACCTCGACCTGGAGCGCATCGCCGACGACACGCGTCGCATCTGCGAGGCGCAAATTGCCTTTTTCGAACCCGAGACCCGCGCGGTTCCCTTCCTGGACAGCAGCGACCGCTATGTATTCATGACGCTGGTCACCGGCGATGGCTACGGCGGGCTCGAACATCGCGCGTCCACCGCCCTGATGTGCAGCCGCAGCGACCTGCCATCGAAAGGCCGCGCGGACGCCGGCGAGGGTTACGAGAATTTTCTCGGGCTGGTGAGTCACGAGTACTTCCACACCTGGAACGTGAAGCGCATCAAGCCGGCCGCTTTCGCCCCGTACAAACTGACCCGAGAAAATCACACGGAACTGCTCTGGGTGTTCGAGGGCTTCACTTCCTATTACGACGACCTCATGCTGCTGCGCGCCGGCCTCATCGATGAACCCGCGTACCTGAAACGGCTGGCCCGTTCCATCAGCATGGTGCATCGCGGGGCGGGCCGCCTCAAGCAAAGCGTGGCGGAAAGCTCCTTCGACGCCTGGACCCGGTTCTACAAGCAGGACGAGAATTCGCCCAACGCGCTGGTGAGCTACTACACCAAGGGCTCGCTCGTGGCGGCCGGGCTCGACCTGGCGATTCGCCAGGCCACCGGCGACACACATTCCCTCGACGACGTCATGCGCCTGATGTGGGAACGCTACGGCCGTGACTTTTATCGCGGCAAGCCGGTCGGCATCGAAGAAGACGCCATGGCTGAGCTCATCCTTGAAGCCACGGGCTTCGACGCCAGTGACTATCTGGCACGCCACGCCTATGGGCGGGAAGATGTCCCGCTGGCCGAACTGCTCGCCCCGCACGGCATCACCCTGAGCTGGAAACTGGCCAAGAACGAGTTGGGCCTGGATGCACGCCTGCGGAGCAGCCAGAATCAATGCAGCATCGCCACCGTATACGAAGACGGCGTGGCGCATCGGGCCGGCCTGTCTGCGGGAGACGTGATTGTCGCCATCGCAGGGCTTCGGGTGCAGGACGAAAAATCGCTGCAGTCCATCTTGAACCGCCACCGCGCGGGCGACCGCCTTCCCATTCATGTGTTCCGACGCGACGAACTGCGCCAGTTCGAGCTCGAACTGGTCGAGCCCGCCGCGACGGATTGCGAGCTACAACGTGTGACGAACGGCGAATCGGACGACGTGCACGGCCATGAGTGAAGTCGCAACCCGTCCCGTCGCGCTGGTCACGGGCGGCGCCAAACGGATCGGCAGTGAGATCGCGCTCACCCTGGCGCGGCACGGCTGGAATGTGGCGCTGCACTATCGCAGCTCGGCAGCGGAAGCCGAGCAGAGCCTCAGAGGGCTGGAAGACGCCGGTGGGCGGCACTGCCTGGTGCAGGCCGACCTCGCCCACGAAGGGCAGACGCGTGCCATGTTCGCCCTGGCGCACGAGACCCTGGGGCGGGTGGACGCCGTCATCAACAATGCGGCCCTCTTCGATTATGACGACGCGCATTCCTTTGACAGCGAGAAGCTGACCGCGCACATGCTGCCGAATCTGGCCGCACCGGTGATTCTGGCGCAGGCTCTGCATCGGCATGTGACGGCACGCGACGCCGAATCCACGGGGGTCGTGGTGAACCTGCTGGACCAGAAACTGACCAACCTGAACCCGGATTTTCTTTCCTACACGTTGAGCAAATCGGCCCTGAAAACCGCCACGATGATGCTGGCCCAGGCCCTGGCCCCCAGAGTGCGCGTGGTGGGCATTTCACCCGGTCTGACCTTGCCCAGCCACATGCAGACCCCCGAGGCATTCGAGCAGACGCATCGCATGGCCCCCCTGAACCGCTCGAGCTCGCCATCCGATATTGCCCGCAGCGTGCTGTTTCTGCTCGAGAGCCCGAGCATCACCGGCGTGGACCTTGCCGTCGACGGGGGGCAGCACCTGGTCGGCATGCAGCGCGACTTCAGCTTGTTGTAGGAACACGTGGCGCCGAATTGCGACGACCCGGCGCCTTTCAATAAAATCGATGGCGCGAGCCGTTTCCGCCATCCCTCCATTCGAGAACACCCTTTCCCATGCTCACCCGACGCATCATCTTCGAACAGCTCGCCCTGGACGCCCGGATCGGCATCCTGGAACATGAATTGCGAGCCACCCAACCCTTGCACATCGACGCCGAATTCGATGTGGAAGTGTCGCGGGAGGTGCAGGACAACGACATCCACACCGTGCTGGACTACCGCGAGTTGCGCGGCGCCATCGTGGACGAATGCACCCGCAAGCACGTGCACCTGCTTGAAACCCTGGCCGAGCGCCTGGTGGCGCGCATTTTCAATGATTTCGCCGAAGTCCGGCAGATCCGAATCCGTGTCAGCAAGCCCCTGGCTTTTTCCGACTGCGCCGCCGTCGGCATCGAGCTGCAGCGCAGCCGCTGAAACGACCAACCTGCGATTTCAACATGCAAGCCGAAACCATCACCGCCCCAGACTCCTCAACGTCCGCTGCCGAAGAGGCGCGCCGCCTCAAACGCGAGCGCTTCGAAGCCAACAAGCTGACCAAACGCCTGATGCGCGAGACGGGGCGAGCCATCAGTGATTTCAACATGATCGAGGATGGCGACAAGGTCATGGTCTGCCTGTCCGGCGGCAAGGACTCCTACGCGCTGCTCGACATTCTGCTGACCTTGCGCAAGCGCGCGCCGATCCGCTTCGACGTCGTGGCCGTCAACCTGGACCAGAAACAGCCGGGCTTCCCGGCCCACGTGCTGCCGGAATACTTGGAGTCACTGGGCGTTCCCTACCATATCGAAACCCAGGACACCTATTCCATCGTGACGCGCGTGCTGCCCGAGGGCAAGACCATGTGCTCGCTGTGTTCACGCCTTCGACGGGGCATTCTGTACCGCGTGGCCAGTGAACTGGGCGCCACCAAAATCGCCCTGGGCCATCACCGCGACGACATTCTGGGCACCTTCTTCCTGAACCTGTTCTACGGCGGCCGCATGAAGGCCATGCCGCCAAAGCTGCAGTCGGACGATGGCAAACACATTGTCATTCGACCGCTGGCGTATGTGCCCGAGAAAGACCTGATCGCCTACGCGCAACTCAAGCAATTTCCAATCATTCCTTGCAACCTGTGCGGTTCGCAGGAAAATCTCAAGCGCAAGGAAGTCACGCGCATGGTCGCGGAGTGGGACAAACATTTCCCTGGCCGCTCGTGGAATGTGTTCGGCGCCCTCTCTCGCGTGGTGCCCAGTCATTTGATGGACCGCGACCTCTACAACTTTGTCGAACTTCAGGCGAAGGGCCAGGCGGACCCGGAAGGCGATATTGCCTTCGATGCGCAGGAATTTGAGGCGCCTCCCGCATCGGGCCCGGTTGCCGCGACAGACATGGCTCCAGAATGGGACGCAGCGATCGAGGACGCACTGCCGGACACGGAAATCACCGAACTCCGACGCCCGCAGGTGGTGCCGAGACACGTGTGACCGCCCCGCAGGGCCGGCTCACCCAGAAGATGGGGGGAAGGGCGGCCCTCGGGGCGCCCGCCCGGGCGCGCCTAAACGGCCCCGGGCTCCATGCCCTCCCACCGCGGCGAGGGCACTTTCAGACCAAAGAGATCGAGCACACGGGCCACGGTGTGATCGACCATGTCCTGGATGCTCTGGGGATGCAGATAGAACGCGGGCAGCGGCGGAAAGATGACCCCGCCCATTTCCGTGACGGCGGTCATATTGCGCAGGTGCGCCAGAGTGAACGGGGTTTCACGCAGCATCAGCACTAGGCGACGCCGTTCTTTCAGCGTGACGTCCGCTGCACGGGTGATGAGATTATCGGAAAACCCGTGAGCAACGGCCGCCAGCGTGCGAACAGAGCACGGCGCCACCACCATGCCCAGCGTCTCGAAGCTGCCGCTGGCCAGGGTGGCGCCAACATCGCGAAAGCTGTGCACGTGATCGGCCAGCCTGGAGAACTCGCTGCGCGACATGCCCAGCTCGTGTTTGATGGTGAGAACCCCCGGCGGTGAAATGACCAGATGGGTCTCGACGCCGCCGTGTTCCTGGAGCCGCTCCAGCAAGCGCCGGGCGTAGATGGCGCCGGTGGCACCGCTCACGCCCACGACGAGCCGCTGCTTGCTGCTCACTCAGCTGCCCCAGCCTCGTTCAGCAGGGTCTTGAGTTCGCCGCTCGCCAGCATTTCGCCGATGATGTCCGAGCCGCCGATGAATTCGCCCTTGATGTACAGCTGGGGAATGGTGGGCCAGTTGGAATATTCCTTGATGCCCTGACGCACTTCCTCATCTTCGAGCACATTGACCGTCACCAGCTTGGTGGCCCCGGCTTCGCGCAGGGCCTGGACGGCACGCCCGGAAAAACCGCACTGCGGAAACTGGGCCGTACCCTTCATGAACAGCACCACGGGATGGGTAGTAACGGTTTCACGGATGAAATCTTGAACTTCGCTCATGGTGGATAAAACTTCCAATAGAAATAGGTTTAAAAATGACCGCCGCTGACACGTAGTATGCCAGCCAAATCAGGCAAACTGTGTACCTCGCGGAAACCGGCGTTTTCGAGCAGTTCGCGGACTGCCGCGTCCTGCCCCATACCGTGTTCGACATACAGGCTGCCGCCAGGTTTCAGGCGCGCGCGTGCGCCGGCAATGATCTGGCGATAAGCATCCAGGCCGTCCTGGCCGTCGCTCAGGGCCATTTCGGGCTCGAAGCGCAAGTCGCCCTGCGTCAAGTGGGGGTCACCCACAGGAATATAAGGGGGATTGGACACAATCAGGTCAAAGACCTTGCCCTCGGGCAGGGCTTCATACCAGCTGCCTGGATGAAAATCCACCTTCGCCCCGAGGGCGGCGGCATTACGGCGCGCCACATCCAGAGCCTCGAAACTGTAGTCGGTCGCCACCACCGAAGCCTGCGGGCAGGCAAGGGCGATGGACACCGCAATGGCACCCGAACCGGTTCCGAGGTCCAGCACGCTGGCCCCATCACGGCCCGCCACGAGGGAGACCGCTTTGTCGACCAGCAGTTCGGTTTCCGGGCGGGGAATGAGCACGGCGGGCGAGACGAAAAAGTCGTGCCCCATGAACTCTCGCCGCCCCAGAATGTAGGCCATGGGTTCGCCGGCAAGGCGCCGCGCTTCCAGGGCGCGATACGCCTCCAGGAGCTCAGCCGACATCGGCTCGTCATCGTGAGCGACCAACCAGGACCGCGACACCTGAAGGACTTCCTGCAACAGCATGCGGGCTTCCAGCGTGGGCAAGCGCCCTTCCCTGAGAAGGTCTCGCAGGCGCGTCATGGATCAGTCGTGCCCGAGCGCGGCCAACTGTTCGGCCTGGTGCTCGGCACGCAGTGCGGAGATCAGTTCTTCGAGATCCCCCTCCATGATGCTGCCCAGCTTGTACAGCGTCAGGTTGATGCGATGGTCGGTGACCCGACCCTGAGGGTAGTTGTAGGTGCGAATGCGTTCGGAGCGGTCGCCCGACCCCACCAGACTCTTGCGCTGAGCGGCTTCCTTGGCGTGGGCTTCCTGCATCTGCTGGTCCTTGAGGCGGGCAGCCAGCACTTGCATGGCCTTCTCTCGGTTGCGATGCTGGGAACGGTCGTCCTGGCATTCGACCACCACGCCAGTTGGAATGTGCGTGATGCGCACGGCGGAATCCGTCTTGTTGACGTGTTGGCCCCCTGCCCCACTGGCACGGAATGTGTCAATACGCAGATCGGAAGGGTTAATGTTGATGTCGGTCTGCGGATCGGCTTCGGGCAGCACGGCCACGGTGCAGGCCGACGTGTGAATGCGCCCCTGCGCTTCCGTTTCCGGTACGCGCTGAACACGGTGCGCGCCGGACTCGAATTTCAGCTCGCCGTAGACCCCGGCGCCTTCCAGCCGCGCAATCACTTCCTTATAGCCGCCGATTTCGGATTCATTGGCCGACATGATCTCGACTCGCCAGCCACGGTTCTCCGCGTAGCGTGTGTACATCCGCAACAAATCGCCGGCAAACAGCGCGCTTTCGTCGCCGCCCGTTCCGGCGCGGATCTCCAGGAAGACGCTGCGGTCGTCGTCAGGGTCTCGCGGCAGCAGCAGAATCTGCAGCTCACCTTCAAGCTGCTCGAGACGTTCCTTACCGGATTCCAGCTCTTCCTCGGCCATCTCTCGCATGTCCGGGTCAGCCAGCATTTCCTGCGCCGCCTCGATGTCGGATTCCGCCTTGCGATACGCATTGAAGGCCTCGACCACCGGTTCGATTTCGGCGCGCTCGCGCGAAAGTTTGCGAAAGCGATCCATATCGCTTGCGATTTCGGGCTCGGCGAGCATCGCGTCGATTTCGATCAGACGGTGCGCCAGCTGCTCGAGCCGGCTGCGCATGGAATTTTTCATAGAGAATGGAGAGCAGAGCTACCGACGCCGTTCTGCAGCGGGCATCAGGCGGGGCAGCAAGGAAAGCAGTTGAGCGCGCTCTTGGGGCCCGCTTTGGTTAAGCGTGGCCATGGGACCATGCAGATATTTTTGCGTAAGGCCGTGTGCCAGGATTTCCAGCACCTTGGCCGGGTCTTCGCCGCGTGCCAGCAGGCGCTGCGCTTTTTCCAGCTCATGCTGTTGAACGCGTTCTGCCACACGCTGCAGATCGATGATGGCCGGGACCGCCTCGCGACTTTCCAGCCAGTGCATGAAATTCTGCACGCGGGTTTCGATGATGGCTTCGGCCTGAACCACCGCTGCCTTGCGGGCGTCGGTGCCGGACTGCACCAGCCGACCGAGATCATCGACGGTATAAAGATAGATGTCCGCCAGGCGCCCCACTTCGTGTTCGATGTCACGGGGCACGGCAAGATCGACCATCACCATGGGGCGATGGCGACGGGAACGCGTGGCGCGCTCGACCATCCCCAGGCCCAGGATGGGCAGGGAACTGGCCGTACAGGACACGATGACGTCGAACTCAGCGATACGATCGGGAAGATCGGCCAGCTTCATGGTGCTGGCATTGAACCGGGAAGCGAGCGTTTCCGCCCGCTCGACCGTGCGGTTGGCCACCACCATGGAGCGCGGATGCACCGCCGCAAAATGCGTGGCGCAAAGTTCGATCATTTCGCCCGCGCCGATGAACAGGGTATTGCATTCGGACAAATCGCCGAACACGCGTTCTGCCAGCTTCACGGCGGCGGCGGCCATGGAGACCGAATGCGCCCCGATGGCGGTCGTGCTGCGCACTTCCTTGGCCACTGAGAACGTACGCTGGAAGAGCTGGTGCAACAGGGTACCGAGAGAACCGGCCGCCTCTGCCGCGCGCACGGCTTCCTTCATTTGCCCGAGAATCTGCGGCTCGCCCAACACCATGGAGTCGAGCCCACTGGCCACGCGGAAGGCGTGACGCACCGCCTCGTTGCTCTGGTACTGATACAAATGCGGCTGTAGCGAGCCTTGCTCAAGGCGGTTGAACTCGGCCAGCCACTCGGGAATGAGCGGCGAGACGGCGGGATCGGCCGCGCAATAGATTTCAGTGCGATTACAGGTGGAAAGAATCGCAGCTTCGCGCACGGACCGGCCGAAGTTGTTGCGCAACGCGTCAAGCGCCGGCTTGACGACGTCTACAGGAAACGACACGCGCTCGCGCACGGCAACGGGTGCGGAGACGTGGTTCAACCCAAACGTGAGAACGTCGACAGACATGTAACTGGGGGCGCGCAAGAAGCTTGTAACGCCATGAATTATAATCGGTAAGCCGATCTCACGCCGGACTCTGCTTGCGTTGCATCAAGGTTGGCGGAAGTTGTTGCAGGTTTGCATGGTTTAGGCGAAAAAAGCCTGCCGATGGTGGCGGGGAAGTGGGCTTGGAAATTTTTCAGCGCACCGACTGCACAAAAAATTTTTTTGGTGTATAGTTACGTTCTTTCGACGGCCTGGTAGCTCAGTTGGTAGAGCAGCGGATTGAAAATCCGCGTGTCGGTGGTTCGATTCCGCCCCAGGCCACCATCTTGCTGTTCCAGCACGCTTCAAAACATCCCAAAACGCAGAAAAATCAATATCTTAGGCGCAAATCACCGCCCAGGATGTCTCACTGCGTTCCGCTATATCTCGCGTTTGGTTGTACCCCCGTTTGTACCCCACAATAGTTCCGTGAAGAACGGCGTCTGAGGGTACAAGTCATGGGTTTGCTGAGCGAGACTCAGATCAGAGCGGCCAAGCCTGGCCCGAAAGAATATCTGCTGAATGATGGCGACAATCTGTACCTGCGGGTGCGACGCACCGGCAAGGCGTGGATCTATCGTTATATGAGGGAAGGCAAGCCGATCAAGCTCGGTATGGGCTCATATCCTGAAGTGACGCTCGCGCAGGCCCGCGCTAAGGCATTCGAGGCCAACAGTCAGCGGGCGAACGGCCGGGACCCGAAAGAAACCCGGGAGCGGGATGAGGAACAGGCGCGGATTGCCCGTCTGCAGACTTTCGAGCTGCTCGCCCGTGCATGGCACGCCAGTGCTAGTAAAGACAGGCAATGGTCGGAGGATTACGCCGAGAAAATCATCAGGCACCTAGAAATCCATGTATTTCCGTGGGTGGGCCACAAGCCCATCGATGTAATCCTGCCCACGGAAATCGTAGGTTGCCTTCACCGCCCGAAAGACCGTGGCAACCTGGAAACCGCTCAGCGCGTGCGTGAAGTGGTTCAGCACGTCTACCAATATGCGGTGGACTTAGGCGCGCTGGAGCCAGCCAAGAACTTCGTCAACAAGAACACGGGCGGACTACCGTCCCCGCGCAGCCGGCATTACGCAGCCATCACCGAACCGACGCAGCTTGGGCAGCTACTACGGGACATACGCAATTACCACGGGCACTTCATCACGCGATGCGCATTGAGACTGGCACCCATGCTATTCCAGCGTCCCGGCCAAATCCGCCTCGCAGACTGGGAAGACATCAACTTTGAGGTTGAGCTGTGGCGCTGCCCACCCGAGAAAATGAAAATGCGCGAGTGGCAAAAGCGGGATAGCCGTACACCGGCGCACATAGTGCCGTTGCCTCGCCAAGCCCTGGAAATGCTTAAAGAACTATATCCACTGACCGGGCCAACAGGGCCGGTGTTCCGCAGCATGTCGCGCCGGTCGGAAACAAGCCGCTATATCAGCGACAACACCATCAATGTCGCGCTACGCACCATGGGCTATGACACGAAGGAAGAAATAACGGGTCACGGCTTCCGCGCTACTGCCCGCACCATGATACGGGAGCACCTGGGCTGGGACCCGGATGTTATTGAGCGCCACCTGGCGCACACCTCAGACGAAGAGCTTGGCAGCAGCTACGACCGTGCCGCCTTCATTACCCAACGCAAGACCATGGTGCAGCAATGGGCTGACTTTCTGGACGAGCTGGAAGCCGGGAAGCTGCCCAAGCCGGACAA
>JAJUGH010000072.1 GCA_029268265.1 Alcaligenaceae bacterium
CCGCCTGCAACTGCGGCGAGTGCCGGCAAGCCGCTAGGCCGCCCGGCACTCACCGGCTGTCGTCGGGTTCAACCCTTCTTTTCGCCACCCAGAGCTTCCACCAGGTCCTCGAGCAGGCGCGAAAGCTCGCCCGCCATCAGCGTGAAGTCAGAATCAAACTGCTCCGCTTCGTCGGATGCGGGAATGCGGCCTTCCTGAAGAACGTCCAGCGGCGTCAGGCGCTTCAGGTCCAACCCATCGCTCAATACGAATGACACCCGGTCTGCCCAAGTCAGGGCGAGCCGTGTGCACTGCTTGCCGCCTTCGACGTGCTTGCGCACTTCGTCGATTTCGACGCTCTGGCGTACGTAGCGAATCGCAGCGCGCGTCTCGTTGGTGGACCGCAGTTCGGTGTCCTGGTCAATGGTGAAGTTCGTTGGTGGTTCGTCGCTGATCAACCAGTTCGTCATGGCTGATGCTGGCGACAACTCGGTGAAGAGCGGCACCACAGGGAAGGGGTCCAGCACTTTGGCCAAGGCGCCCATGACTTCATCGCATTTTGCCGCCGCGGCCGCATCCACCACCAGCCAGCGGCCGCGAGTGTCGATCCACACCCGGGTATCGCGATAGATGCTGAAAGCTTTGGGAAGCAACTCGTCCGTGACCTGCTCCTTGATCTCCTTCATCTGCTTGCGGCCGGGCCGGTAACCCTGCTGCTCTTCGATTTCCTGCGCGCGCGCACGGGCGAACTGATTGATGACCGTGGTGGGCAACAACTTCTTTTCCACCCGCAGGTTCAGCAGGAGCTGACCGTCCAGGACATGGACCAGGCCGGACTCGGGGCGTGGAGCGGTCCAGCCAAAGGTCGTCATGTCGCTGGCGCCACCGGGGCGGAATTCCAGCTTGGCGAGGGCGTCTTCAAGGGCGTCGGGCGCGAGGTCCCAGGAGGGGGCGAGTCGATAGATACGTAGATTCTTGAACCACATGGGGGAGTCTGGAGTGATGTGAGGCGGACCGGCCGGAAATCCGAACCGCCGCGCAGTCTGAAAGGCATCGATTGTATGCCGTGCCGAGCGATGCGGAATCATCTGGTGCAGCGCAGTGCACCTGACGATGGGCAAAAAGATGACCCGGAGCCTTGGAAGGCTGCGGGTCGGAAGACAGCAATCGCCGTGACGATCTTGCTCGCGGGGCGCACGGCGACGCCGATGGGAGGATAGTGGCCGGGTGGCAGAAGTGCGCCGCCTTCCCGGTCTCCTTCCATGCATCCAATTCTAGGTGCGCCTCGCTGACGATGGCCTGAACGCGGATGTCCATCCGGACTATTGCGGTGCGCGGACGTCTTGACACGGAGGTTCGGGCAAAGCGGCACGGCCTTGCGACGCTACGCAAGGGGGTTGTTGTAAAGCGGGCTCAGTGCCTGGCCGAATGTGTCGCGGCCGCAAGACTGTCTATACATACAGTATAGTTTGATGCAATAATTGTCTGCATCCGCGCCGGTACGCATTGCATGCCGCGTCGCTTCCCAGTCATTTGCAAGGATCCTCAATGGACGACAAAACCAGCAAAGCCGCCAATCCCGAACGTGCCAAGGCGCTTGCCGCCGCGCTCTCCCAGATCGAGAAGCAGTTCGGCAAGGGTTCGGTCATGCGCTATGGCGATGACAAAATCGAGCATGACATCCAGGTGGTGTCCACCGGTTCGCTGGGTCTTGATATCGCCTTGGGCGTCGGCGGCCTGCCGCGTGGCCGCGTCATCGAAATCTACGGGCCGGAATCCTCGGGCAAGACCACGCTCACGCTGCAGGTCATCGCTGAAATGCAGAAGCTCGGTGGCACTTGCGCGTTTATCGACGCCGAACACGCGCTTGACGTCCAGTACGCCTCCAAGTTGGGGGTGAATCTTGAAGACCTGCTGATCTCGCAACCGGATACCGGTGAACAGGCACTCGAAATCACCGACGCGCTGGTCCGTTCGGGCTCCATCGATCTGGTCGTCATCGACTCGGTCGCCGCGCTCACACCCAAGGCCGAAATCGAAGGTGACATGGGTGATTCGCTGCCCGGTCTCCAGGCGCGCCTCATGAGCCAAGCGCTGCGCAAGCTCACCGCCACCATCAAGCGTGCCAACTGCATGGTGATCTTCATCAACCAGATCCGCATGAAGATCGGCGTCATGTTCGGCAACCCGGAAACCACCACGGGCGGGAATGCGCTGAAGTTCTACTCCTCGGTCCGGCTGGACATCCGCCGTATCGGTTCCATCAAGAAGGGAGACGAACTGGTCGGTAACGAAACGCGCGTCAAGGTCGTGAAGAACAAGGTGGCGCCCCCGTTCAAGCAGGCCGAGTTCGACATCATGTACGGCGCCGGCATTTCCCGCGAAGGCGAAATCATCGACCTGGGCGTTCAGGCCGGCATCGTCGACAAGGCCGGGGCCTGGTTCAGCTACAGCGGCACGCGTATCGGTCAGGGTAAGGACAATGTCCGCGAGTACCTGAAAGAGAACCCCGAGATGGCGCTCGAGATCGAGAACCGCGTGCGCGAGAAGCTCGGCATTGCGCTTCAGCCAGGCGGCGTCAGCTCCAGGGCTGCGGCTGAAAGCCCCAGCGCCGGCGAATGATCCCACTTGCGTTTAGCGTAAGCGGCATTCCGGCCGAACATGGGGCGGCATGAAGCCGTCCCTGAAAGCAAGGGCCATCGCGCTGCTGTCGCGGCGCGAGCATTCACGGGTGGAACTGCGGCGCAAGCTCGCCACCCATTCTGACGACCCGGCAGAACTTGAACGCACGCTCGATGAGCTCGAGCGTGCGAACCTGCTGTCATCGGAACGTTTTGCTGAAAGCCTTCTGTACCGTAAGGCACAGCGTCACGGCTCCCGGCGCATCGTGCAGGAATTGCGCGGCCACGATCTCCCCGAAGAGACCATCTCCCGGATGCAGGCCTCCTTGCAGGCCAGCGAGTACGAGCGCGCTCGCGAGGTCTGGGTCAGAAAGTTTGGCGCGGCGCCCGCCGATGCCAAGGAATACGCCCGGCAGTTCCGGTTTCTGGCCAACCGTGGGTTTGCGCCTGACTGCCTCCGTCGCATCCTGGCCGAAATGGGCGATTCATCAAACGACGAGTCTGCGTTTTTTGAAAGCGACTACTGATTCCCGCCTTGTTCCGGGCCTGTAAGCGTGCGGGGCCTGCGCTATACTTAGACGGTTTTTTCCCGACCAAATAGTTCTTGCCCATGCCTTTGCCCGCACCGGAAGTCGACCGCGAAGCACTGCACACGCGCACTGTGCGTGTGGATGCCTACGCCCGCGCCGATGGTCAGTGGGATCTCGAAGCCGAACTCATCGACGTCAAGCACTATGACTTTCCCCTCAGGACCCCCTCTGGCGGTGTACGCCGGGCGGGAGAGCCTGTGCACCACATGCGTCTACGGGTCACTTTCGATGAATCCTTCACCATAACCGGAGCCCAGGCTGCCTACGAGGCTGCTCCTTATGGCCAGGCCTGTTCGGCCATTGAACCGGCTTATGCGGATCTGGTCGGCATGAACTTGCTGAAGGGCTTTCGCGACACCGTCAAGCGACGCTTCCTGCGTACCGACGGCTGCACCCATATGACCGAACTGTCCTATGTGCTGCCTACCGTGGCGGTGCAGGCATTGTCAGGTCGCAGGCGCGAGAGCGAAGAGGCCGGCCAGGACGATAGCCGCCCCTTCCAGCTCGAGGGCTGTCACGCCTTGCGTCTCGACGGCCCGGTCGTTCAAGAGTTCTATCCCAAGTGGTATGTCACGCCGGCAACCGAAAACTAGACCCGGCTGCATGCTTGCATGCGGCGGGGTTGGGGCGCCACGTTAAATCCATTTCTACGTCTGACAGGTAATCAATGAAAATTCACGAGTATCAAGGCAAGGAACTGCTGAAGAAATTTGGCGTGACTGTGCCCCGCGGAATCCCCGCGTTTTCGGTCGACGAGGCCGTGGCTGCGGCTGAGAAGCTGGGCGGACCCGTCTGGGTGGTCAAGGCCCAGATTCATGCTGGCGGCCGTGGCAAGGGCGGCGGCGTCAAGCTGGCACGCTCCATCGACGAAGTGCGTCAGCTCGCTTCCGAGATCCTGGGCATGCAACTCGTGACCCATCAAACCGGCCCGGAAGGCCAGAAGGTCCGCCGTCTCTATATTGAAGAGGGCGCCGACATCCAGAAGGAATACTATGTGTCCGTGGTCACCGACCGCGCGACCCAGAAGATCGCCTTTATCGCTTCCAGCGAAGGCGGCATGGATATCGAGGAAGTCGCTGCTTCGACTCCCGAAAAAATCATCACCGAATACATTGATCCGCTGGTCGGCTTCACCAAGGAGCAGGCAACCAAGGTTGCCAAGGCGATCGAACTGCCCGCCGAGTCCATCGACCAGGCCGTCGACGTCTTCCAGAAGCTGTATCAGTGCTACATGGATACCGACGCTTCGCTGGTGGAAATCAATCCGCTGAACCGCGACAGCAACAACAACATCATTGCGCTGGACGCCAAGTTCAATTTCGACTCCAACGCCTTGTTCCGCCATCCCGAGATCGTGGAATACCGCGACCTCGACGAAGAAGATCCCGCTGAAGTGGAAGCCAGCAAGTTCGACCTGGCCTACATCCAGCTCGAGGGCAACATTGGCTGCCTGGTGAACGGCGCCGGTCTGGCCATGGCCACCATGGACACCATCAAGCTGTTCGGTGGCGAGCCGGCCAACTTCCTGGACGTCGGCGGCGGTGCCACGGCCGAGAAGGTGACGGAAGCCTTCAAGATCATGCTGAAGAACGAAGGTGTGGAAGCCATTCTGGTCAACATCTTCGGTGGCATCATGCGTTGCGACATCATCGCCGAAGGCGTGATCGCTGCATGCAAGGCGGTCAACCTGAGCGTACCGCTGGTCGTCCGTATGAAGGGCACCAATGAAGAGCTGGGCAAGAAGCTGCTCGCCGAGTCGGGCCTGCCCATCATCAGCGCCGATACGATGGCGGAAGCCGCCCAGAAGGTCGTGGCCGCTGCTGCCAAATAAGAATTTGCCGAGGATTTTTAAATGTCGATTTTGATCAACAAAGACACCAAGGTCATCACCCAGGGGATTACCGGCAAAACGGGTCAGTTCCACACCCACTATTGCCGCGAATACGCCAACGGAAAGGAAGCTTTCGTTGCCGGCGTGCATCCCAAGAAGGCCGGCCAGGATTTCGAAGGTGTGCCCATCTACGCTTCGGTCAAGGAAGCCAAGGCTGAAACTGGTGCCACCGTCTCCGTGATCTATGTGCCGCCCGCAGGCGCGGCCGATGCAATCTGGGAAGCGGTCGATGCCGATCTGGACCTGGTCATCTGCATTACCGAAGGCATCCCCGTTCGCGACATGCTGCAGGTTCGCAACCGCATGCGCGCTGAAAATAAGAAGACGCTGCTGCTGGGCCCCAACTGTCCGGGTCTGATTACCCCCGACGAAATCAAGATCGGCATCATGCCGGGCCACATTTCGCGCAAGGGCCGTATCGGCGTCGTCAGCCGTTCCGGTACGCTGACGTACGAAGCCGTCGCCCAGCTTACTGAGCTAGGTCTCGGCCAGTCGTCGGCTGTCGGCATTGGCGGCGACCCCATCAACGGACTGAAGCACGTTGACGTGCTGAAGATGTTCAATGATGATCCCGACACCGACGCTGTGGTCATGATCGGTGAAATCGGCGGTCCTGATGAAGTGAACGCCGCCGAATGGGCGAAGGACAACATGAAGAAGCCGGTTGTCGGCTTCATCGCCGGTGTAACGGCCCCTCCCGGAAAGCGGATGGGCCACGCCGGTGCACTGATTTCGGGCGGCGCCGACACTGCCGACGCCAAACTCGAAGTCATGGAAGCTTGCGGTATCCGTACTACCCGCGATCCATCCGAAATGGGCAAACTGCTCAAGTCGGTGTTGTAAGTAATGGGCGGCCCGCCACAAGCGGGCCTGTCCATGCTGTGTGACCGTCTCCCGCAAGGAGGGCCGGTCCGCTCGCAGGGCCTTGCGGCGATCCTTACAAGAAGCTGAATTATAATGGCCCGCTTTTTTGCACCCAACGTACAGGTTGTGCGTGGGCCTGTCTAACTTCTTCTCAAACGCCACCAGGCATAACGGAAAAACCTATGGTTGAATTTTTTCAGACGCTCCATTGGGGCGCCATTTTCCAGATCATCCTGATCGACATCCTGCTGGGCGGTGACAACGCCGTCATCATTGCTCTGGCTTGCCGGAATCTCGAGCCCAAGAAACGCATGCAGGGCATTCTGTGGGGCACCGCGGGGGCCATTGGTCTGCGGGTCGTCCTTATTGCTTTCGCCCTTGTCCTGCTGGACATCCCCTTCCTCAAGGTCGTCGGCGGCGCATTGCTGCTGTGGATCGGCGTGAAGTTGCTGCTTCCTGAAGAGGACGCTCATGGCAACGTGACCAGTGGGTCTTCAGTGTGGAGCGCGGTCAAGACCATTCTTATTGCCGACCTCGTGATGAGCCTGGACAACGTGATCGCCATCGCCGGTGCGGCGCAGAACACTCACGCCGACCATCAGATCTACTACGTGATTTTCGGCCTAATCGTCAGTGTGCCCATCATCATCTGGGGTAGTACACTGGTTCTCAAGCTCATCGACCGCTTCCCGCTGGTCGTCACCTTCGGCGCCGGCCTCCTGGGCTGGATCGCGGGTGGCATGCTGGTTACTGATGTGTTCGTCGTCGATCAGATTGGCGAAGTCAGCACCACCGTCAAGATTACTGCGGAAGTCATCGGTGCCATCTTTGTTATTGGTCTCGGGAAGTTCCTGGCCTCGCGCCGCGCCTCCCGTCAAGGCAATTTGAATGAGTCTGTTTAAATCTTCCGATCCGGAGAAACAGGAGTCGGGGCTGTCGCTGCTTCAGGGCTTGGGTATCCTGGCCCTCATCGGCATCGCCCTGGCGGCCCTCTTCAGCTTTCTGGCAGGGTGAAGATGTCGCATCCTGACCGCTTGGTCATTGCCACACGCGCGAGCCGTCTCGCGCTGTGGCAGGCCGAACACGTGAAAGCTCGTTTGAGTACCCTGTATCCGGAGTGCGAAGTCACGCTCCTCGAGATGACGACCCGGGGCGACCAGATCCTTGATCGCACACTGTCCAAGGTGGGCGGCAAGGGCCTGTTCGTCAAGGAGCTGGAAACGGCCCTGCTGGATGGCAGGGCCGATCTTGCGGTGCATTCTCTGAAAGATGTGCCGGTAGACCTCCAGAGTCCGTTCAGCCTGCCTGTCATCATGGAGCGCGACGACCCGCGCGACGCCTTTGTATCGAGCCGTTATGGCTCGCTCGAGGAAATGCCGGCCGGCGCCATCGTGGGTACTTCCAGCCTGCGCCGCGAGGCGCAGATTCGGGCGCGTTTTCCACAGCTCGAGGTGAAGCCGCTGCGAGGCAATCTCGATACGCGTCTCGGCAAGCTGGACAAGGGCGAATACGACGCCATCATTCTGGCTGCCGCCGGCTTGCGGCGGCTGGGTATGGCCGAGCGTATCCGAGGCTTGCTCGAGCCCTCGATCAGTCTGCCTTCAGCAGGGCAGGGTGCTTTGGGTATCGAGATCCTCGAATCACGCGAAGATCTCGCCGCATGGCTGCAGCCACTGGCATGTCCCGCCACCACCGCGTGTGCGCTCGCCGAGCGGGCGGTGTCTCGCGTGCTTGGCGGCTCTTGCCAAGTGCCGCTCGCCGCTTATGCGACAGTCGAAGGCAGCAAACTCAAGGTCGAGGCTCTGGTCGCCGAACCAGATGGCACGCAGGTGCTGCGTAGCGCCCAGTCCGGTGAAGTGTCGGAAGCCAATGCCATTGGCGAGACGGCAGCTCATGAGCTGCTGTCGCAGGGCGCTCGGGAAATTCTCGCGCGCCTGCTGCCGGCGAGGCCCTGAACGACGGTCCGGCCGTGCAAGGCGGCTTGACGTCCAGGCATGTCATTCTCACCCGTCCGGCAGGCCGTAACGGACGGGTGCCTCAGCTTCTGCGTGACCTTGGGCATGAAGTCACCGAGCTTCCGGCCCTTGAGCTCTATCCGGTCGCGGCCCCGAATCCGGTCCCGCAGCCTTCTGATTACGACCTCATCGTGTTCGTCAGCCGCTACGCGGTGCAGCGCTATATCGATCTGCTGGCAGCCGACCCGTCACACCAGACACAGGCAGCAGCGCTTCAGTGGCCCGCGCACACCCTTGCCGCAACGGTGGGCGCTGCCAGTGCAAAGGCTTTGAGACAGGCCGGCTTCATTCCTGAACATTGCATCGTGCATCCCCCCGCGACCTCGACGGAGCAGGATTCTGAAGCACTGCTTGCGTTGCTCGAGGCTCGTGGTGTGCCCTTGGATCGTGTGCTTGTGGTGCGCGGCACGCAGGGCAGGGAATGGCTTGGTCAGACACTTGCTGCTCGCGGCGCCCGTGTCGACTTTCTCCCGGTCTATGAGCGCCGTCCGGCCGCGTGGTCGGCCGGGCAGGTGGCTGCATTGCGCTCGGCACTCGCCCGCCCTGAGCAGTGCGTTTTTCTGTTGACCAGCAGTGAAGGAGTCCATGCTCTGGCGGCCCGGATGGTTGAGCTTGGCTTATCGGCCCAGTGGTCGTGTGCGGCCTTCATTGTTATCCACGAACGCATAGCCGCGACGCTACAATCGGTGCTGGATTCGCCGTCGGGACCCGTTGGCCGTCGGATATCCTCATGTGCTCCAGATGACGACGCCATCGTGCAAATGATCCATGCCATGGCGAAGACTACCGACCCACCCATAGGTTTACAATCCGGCCATGACTGACAACATATCCGACAAGTCGCAAGACGACCGCGCCCGTCCTTCTCCGGTGCTCACCACGCCGCCGAGCAAACGTACGCCTTCGGCGGCTCCGGAAGGTCAGGCCTCGACGAAGCAGGGTGCGCGATCGCCCCTGGCACCCCTTGCTCTGGTGGTGGCGCTCGCCTCCCTGGGCCTGTCCGGCGCGTTATGGATGCAGCACCGCGATCTCCAGGCGTCGCATGCTCAGCTGGTCGCGCAGCTTGAGGCCACACAGGCGGCGGGCCGTCAGGCCGATACGCGCGTCCAGGAGCTCAGCGGCCGCCTGCAGGAGAACGATTCCCGCATTGGCGCGCTTGATTCCGAAATCGAGGCCGCGTCGGCCGTGATTCGCGATCTTGACGAAGCCTTGCGCACCATGACCGATCGTGGCTCGGATATCGTTCTGCTGAACGATGTTGATCACCTGGCCACCATTGCGCAGCAGCAGCTCGAGCTGGGCGGCAACGTGCGCAACGCCATCGTGGCCATGGAATCGGCTCAGGCACAGTTGGCCCGTGCGAATCGGCCCGCTTTGGCGAGCCTGATGCAGACGGTCAATGGCGACCTTGATCGTCTACGCGCGGCGTCCACCATTGATGTGGCTGCCTTTTCACGGCAGATGGAGCAACTTGCCATACTGGTAACCGAGGCGCCGCTCATCGTGCCGGATGACTCTGGCCGGCTTGCAGGCGGCAGCGATGACGCTTCGTCCGAATCCGTCGAGCCCGCCACGCCAAGAGAGCAGCCCGCGCCCACCGTGCCGCCCGCCACTGAAGCCGATACACCCTGGTGGGAACAAGCCTGGGATACTTCACGGGAGTGGTCTCGGGAGGCCTGGGATTCCCTCCGTGACGATCTGGGCCGCTTCATCGACGTTCGTCGGGTGGATGACGCCAATGCATTGCTGATGTCGCCAGACCAGGCCGCGCGATTCCGCGAAAACCTGCGCACGCGCATCATGACCGCCCAACTGGCGTTGATGATGCGTCAGCCGGAGGTCTGGAAGACCGAGACGGCGGCTATCGTTCAGGCGATAGAAACCCGTTATGACCAGTCTTCTCCCATGGTCCGCAAGGCCCTGCGCATGGCGCAAGGACTGGCCGACGCATCCATCGACGAGCCGTTGCCAACTGTGAGCAACACCCTGCAGGCGCTGAACGCCCTTAGGGAAGAGCAGCGTCGGGATTTCCGTGGCGACGTCGCGGAGCCGCAGTCCACCCAGGCGGGCGAAGAATCGTCGGCCGCGGGCGAAACCGACCCGGCCGCCGCTGGAAACGCTGAATCTGGAGAGCCTCAGCCCGGAGAGCCTGAGCCTGGAGAGCCTCAACCCACAGAGCCGGAGCCCGGAGTGTCTGATCCCGGAGTGTCTGAACCCGGAAACGGGTCCGGCGCCACCGAGCCCGATGGCGAGGCGGGTGGTCCGCCCGCAGATGCTGAGGATTCCACCACTCAGGATCCGTCCGAAGCGCAGGATGCTACGTCCGCGCCCAGCGAGCCTGCTCCTGAAGGTGGCGCAGCCGCCACTCCAGACGAAACGCCCATGTCGAACGATACGGCGGACGGCGCTCCTGGTGAGCCCGGCCAGCCCGAGCCCTTAGGTGGCGTATCGAACGACACTCCCGCTGCAGACAGCCGGAACGGAGGTTGATGCATGCGTACCTGGTTCTGGACTATTGTCCTGTTCGTCGCTGCCGTCGCGATGGCGTTGTTGCTACGCGAGCATAGCGGCAACGTCGTCATCGTCGCGCAGCCCTGGCGCATCGAGCTCTCGCTCATTCTCGCGGTCCTGCTTCTTATTGGCGGGTTCGCACTTCTTTATTTCATCCTGCGTGTATTTGCCTGGGTGGGAGCGCGTCCGGAGCGCTTTCGAAGCTGGCGTACTCGCCGTTCTGTGCGGCGAGACCAGGAGTCCCTGGAAAGCGGCTGGATCAATGTGCTCGAAGGGCGTTATGTAGACGCCGACAAGGACTTCACGCGTGTGGTGACCCGGTCGCGTTCCGACAAGCGCAAGGTCCTGGCGAGCTTGGCCTCCGCGCATGCAAACCACCATCTGGGCGAGTATGCGCAGCGCGATCAGGCTTTGGCCATGGCCGAGCAGGTGGCCCGCGGCGATGCGCGTCTTCGTGAAGCTTGGGCGATTGTGGCTGCCGAGATGTACCTGGACCAGAATCGTCCGCAGGACGCGCTAGCCTTGCTGCAGCCGCTGCAGGATGCGAGCTCACGCTATCTGCATGCCACCCGTCTTCTGTTGCGCGCGCATCGGCAGTTGCGCAATCATGATCGGGTCTACGACCTGACCCGCCTGCTGCTCCGGCGCGGGGCCATGGAGAAGAGCGAAGCGATGCAGCTGGTGGAGATGTCCGCAGCAGCGCGACTGATCAGCGCCGGTCCGTCCGGGTTCAAGGCTGTCTGGGGCGACCTGAAGTCCGAAGAACGCACGATGCCGGACATCGCGCTTGCGGCCGCCGAGATCCAGGCGGAGCAGGGGCAACATGAGGAAGCGTCGCGCATACTGGAGGCCGCGATCAATGTGCAGCCCGAACCGCGGCTGCTGTCGGCCTATTCGAAATGTCCGCCCACCCTGGTGTCGCGGCGACTGGCAAAGGCCGAAGAGTGGCTCAAGCGCCATCCCGACAACGCCGCCTTGCTCGCCGCCATGGGCAATCTGTGCCTGATCGGCCAGCTGTGGGGTCCGGGCGAGCGCTATCTCAAGCGCAGCATGGCGCTGCG
>JAJUGH010000073.1 GCA_029268265.1 Alcaligenaceae bacterium
ACTTCCGTCAGGGCCGGAGAACGCCGGCGGGTTGTCACGCAGCGGCGCCGCGATGGCCGAGAGCACTTCATTATTGGCGCCACCGCTTGTTCCGCTGATGAGGTTGCGCAGTACGGTGGCAAGGCCCGGCGTAATTACTTCGCGATCGCGGTAGCGCACGCTGCGGTCGTTGACCGAGGCATGCTGAAGCCTGAAGACCGCCACTTGCTGGCCCCCGTTGCCCATGGGCAAGGCCTCCACGGTACGCTCGATCAACTGCACGTATCTGGGTGGCCCGGTCACCAAGGCGATGCCTTGGTCTGGCAGTTCCCCCCATCCGAAACGCGTGTCCAGTACGCCGAGCTGGAGAAGCGCCTGACGCAGCGCGCTGATGGAATTGCCCATCGCGTCTATCGTACGTGTGGCCATCTGGCTTGAATCGCTCACGAACAGTACCCCGGCATGGACAAACCAGTTGAAGCCGTACACGCCGCCCAGCCGGTTCATGAACTCGGTGGGGCTGCCGGTGTTGAATTGCCCGTTGACCGTGTCGTCGATAGATGGATCCATCTGCAGCGAAAGGCTGAAGCTGCTGGCGAAGTTGCGCAACACCTCCTGCAGGCTTTCTTCACGTGCGTAGTAGCTGTAAGGCGCTTCCGGCCATGTGGGAGCGGCGAGCGCTGTGCCGGAAAGGCAGAACGATAAGGCACCGGCTGCGATGATGCGTTTGAATGGATTCTTCACTGGAAAACTCTTGCTGGGGGTTCAGGACGCACGGCGCACGGCGCCGGTCCAGAAAGACAGGGCATTGGCAAAGCGCCCGAGCGCTTCGTCCAGGGCGAGATCGTCGCGGGCGTCGGCTACCATTTGCTGCAACCAGAGCGCCTCCTCGCGCGGATCAATGACGCAGCCGGCATCATGCCGATGCAACATGCCCAGCGCCTGTTTGCCAAGGGCCACCAGAAGCCTGTCGCGCGCGACCCCTGCTGCGGGGAGGGCACACAGACGTGAGCTGAGCGCAACGCGATCCCCCGCCATGCAAAGATGAATACGGTATTTGTCGTCGATGATCAGGGTGGCACGACCGTCGGACCGGGCGGCATCATGCAGTCCTTTGCGCTCTAACCAACCGGCAATGAGTGGGTGCAGGGACGGGAACATGGCTTACTCCTGTGCGGCCAGCTTGCGCACCAGGCGCAGGACTTCGGCCACCGGTTCGATCAATTCGCTGGGTATGTATTGGTCTGGCTCGGCGCGCTCCATGAGCGAGTGCGCAAGCGGTATGTTCTGCATGATGGGCACACCTTCTTCTTCGGCGGCTCGCTTCATCGCCTCGGCCAGGCCGCCCTCGCCTTTGGCGAGGACGACGGGCAGGGGCGTCTCGTCCGGCTCGTAATAGAGCGCGATGGCCAAGTGGGTGGGGTTGGTGATCAATACCGAGGCCTTGCGGGCGCTTTGCACCGCGCCCTGCATGCTCATCTCCTGATGCAGGCGCTTGCGCATGCTTTTGATCTGGGGATCGCCTTCCATCTGCTTGAACTCCTGCTTGACCTCGTCCTTGCTCATCATCAGCTGCTTGCGGTGCTGAAAGCGCTGCCAGGCAAAATCGGCAAGAGAGATCACGATGTAGGCAATGGCGATGTAGACCAATAGCGTACGAAGCATTCCCCCCACACTTTGTGCGAGCCCGCCCATGCCGCTGTGCGGCACCGACCTGAGCGCCGGCAATGCGTCGCGCACCACCATGACGACGAGTGTGGAGAGAAAAGCGATCTTCAGGATCGACTTGAGAAACTCGACCAGGTTCTTTTTGGAGAAGATGTTCTTCAGATTCGAGATGACATTCAGCTTCTTGCCGGAGGGCTTGAGCTTTTCGAACGCCAACACGATTCCCACCTGGAGAAAATCCGCAAACATCCCAACGCCCAATACGATCAGCACAAAGGGCAGCACGATGCGCACGGATTCGTTCAGTGCTTCACTCATCACTGCCTTGAGCGCCAGGGGGAAAGACACATCCGTATAGTGGGCGGGCAGCAGGATCAAACGGCCGAACGCCGCCACCAGCCCTTCCGCATCGGCCAGCATGTAGCCGAAGATGGCCAGAATCAGTAGCGTCTGCGTGAAATCCTTGCTGTAGGCAACGTCGCCTTTCTCGCGGGACTCCCGCAGGCGTTTACTGGTGGGCTGTTCGGTTTTTTCGCTGCTCACGGCGCCCGCCACTGATTGTCGAGAAACGGCACGATGGTTCCGATGGCGGCCGTGGTTTCACGCGCGTATTCAAAGAGCGGGCTCATGTACAAGCCCAATACCAGCAAGGCCAGCGCGCTTTTGATCGGCATGGCCAGGAAGAACACCTGCAGCTGGGGCGCAAAGCGGCTGACCAACGCCAGGCCGAGTTCGGCCAGAAACATCGCCACGACCGCAGGCGCGGCGAACAGCAGCACCAGCCGCATGAATCGGCTGAGCTGGTCCAGCATCAATGGGATGCTCTCGGTACGCAGGGTAGGTGTCCATTGCCAGATATCCCATAGCCGATAGCTGTCGTACAGCATCCCCAGCATCAGCATGAAACCCCCACCGGCCAGAAAAAACACCATGAAGGCCTGGTTGAACAGGATGCCCAGGGGAGACGAATCGTTGCCCGTGGCCGGGTTGATGGTGGCACCCAGGCTTGCGCCGCGCTGGTTGTCCACGACGAACCCGACTGCCTCGAAGATCCAGAAGGGAATTGCGACGAGAAATCCCATGACCAGTCCGATGAAAACTTCCTTGGCGACCAGCAACACCAGCGTCAGGGTGTCTGGCTGAGCCGCCGCATACGCGGGAGCCAGCGCAGGCACCAGGATCAGACCAATGGCGGCCGAAACGGCGTAGCGAAGCATTCCCGGAAGCAGCTGTCGGTTGAAGATCGGCAGCATCAGGCACAGGGCCAGGATGCGTGGCTGCGTCATGGCCAGCGTACCTAGAAAAAGCTTTGCTTCGACGTAGGTAACAGCGGAAAACATTTGGTTCCCCGCTCAGTGGATATGGGGAAAGAGCTCGAAAACCGAGAGCGTGAAGTTATACAGTTCACCGCTGATCCACCGCGCGCCCAGCAACAGTGAGATGAAGACGGCGATGAGCTTCACCGCAAACGACAGAGTCTGTTCCTGAATCTGTGTCAGTGCCTGAAACAGCGAAAACAGGGTCCCCACGATGGCCGCGACCGCAATGGGCGGTAATGACAGCCATAACACCAGGTACAAGGCCTGGGTCATGTAGGAAACGACGTCTACGGTCTGCATGATTTTTCGGCCTCTAGGCGTAGGACAGCACGAGGCCCTGGATCAGCCGCGTCCAGCCGTCGACCATGACGAAGAGAAAAAGCTTGAGCGGCATGGAAATGGTGACGGGCGAAACCATCATCATGCCCATCGCGAGCAGAATATTCGAGACGATCAGGTCAATGATGACGAAGGGCAGGTACAGCAGGAAGCCGATCTCAAAGGCCGCCGTCAGTTGAGAGACCAGGAATGCCGGTATCACAACCAGCAGGTCAGTTTCCTTGAGGTCTCTTGCCTGCTCCGCGCCCCACAACACTCGGGCGGTGCGAACGAAGAAATCGCGCTGATTGTCCCGGCTGTTCTTGATCATGAACTCGCGCAGCGGCTCGGCACCCTGCTGCACGGCACTCAGGATGCCCGCGACCCCCAACGGCTGGGCCTGGCCTGGCTCCACCATCCGTGCCGGCTCGGCAGGAGCGCGCAGCTCGTCGCCGATCTGCATGACGGCCGGCGCCATCACATAGGCGGACAGAACCAGAGCCAGTCCGTAGAGCGCCATGTTTGGCGGAACCTGCTGTATGCCCAGCGCGTTGCGCACCAGCATCAACACGACGGCAATCTTCAGAAAGGACGTGGTCATCACTGCCGCAAGCGGTACCAGCGCCAGCAGTGCCAGTACGAGCGCCAGGCTGATGGGGTCAAATTCGCTCATGCCGCACCATGGCCGAGCTGGTGGATGACGACACCCACGCGTCCGTCCACTTCCACCAGGTCGCCGGTGCCGATCAGCGCACCGTTGGCTCGGATCATGACCGGGCCGTCGGTCAGCGGGCGCTGCAGATCGAACGTTTCGCCCGGCTGCAACTTGCGCAAGTCGGCCAGTGTCAGCTGGCGCTCGCCAAGATCAAAGCTGAGGCGTACAGGGATGCCCGCCATGTCGAGTGGGTCACCATGGTGGCTCCGTGGCTCGGAGGTTTCGTCCGCCGCGGTTCGCGCTTGAGTGGTGGTTTCGGTGCCCGGCGTGTCGGATGCACCGGAGGTGTCCGGCTGATCCGGTGAGTGGGGGGATGGCGTAGGGAAATGAGTCATGGAGGAAGCAAGAGAAGCCAGTGTCGTCCAGCCTTGCGTGACGACATAAGAAGAATGTTCATGGCGCACGCGAACGCCTTGTCCGTTTTCCACGGCCAGCCAAAGCTCGCCATCGCGGTCAACGAGGTACTCATCGAGCAGGACCACATCGCGCGGGGCGAGCGACTGCAAGGCGGTGGCGCTAAGGTCCGTATGGCCGATCACCGCCCGAACCTGGACGGGCAGGCTGTCCAGTGCAAGGGTATTGCCAGCCGGCTCCGCCTTGCTTATCAAGGCAGCAAGAAGCATCAGCCCGAGGTCGTCTGCCTGCAATGTCGCGTAGCGCAGCGGGCCGTGATGCGCGGCCTGCAAGGCCAGTGTCCAGGCATGGGGCAGTGGGGTGGACATGGCGCTGTCCCGCGGCACAACGCGAGCCGGACCGGCGGATGATGCGCGATCCACGGCAGCCAGTATTTCGCCCAACATGGCTTCCAGCGCAGTGTCCAGTAAAGGCTGGGGCAGCGTGGCGAGATCCAGCTCCGGCATGCGGGCTGCCAGCCATACCGCGGGGGCGTCAGAAGGTAAGCCTAATCGCAGGCGCGCGCCCGCCCATTCAATTTCAGTCGCCAGCGTGGCCGATTGTCGGACCGCGTCGGGAATTCCTGGAGTGAGCGTCACCCGCCAATCGGGGGTGCTGCCGTCTGCCATATCGGATGACAGGCGGACCGGAATATCGGCGCCATGCCGGGCCACCAGGGTGCGGGCCGTGGCCACATTGCCGCTCAGGCGAGGCAGAAACCCACTAAGGGCCGTAGGAGCATTCATGGAGTGAATCGGTGCAACAAAGGCATCATGCCGGGTTGGTGTCCGAGGACGCCTCGAACGGGCAGAGATCGTCAGGGTCGTCTGTCGTAATGCGAATCAGGGTGGCGCGGGCCAGTGACTGTGCCAGCGCGTCGGCCAGTTCCTGTGCACAGCCGCACAGGCGCTCTCGCGACGCCTCGTTGGCGCAGATGAACGCGGCCACCAGCCGGCCTTCATCCTCATGCACCGACACGGTCACGCCGGGAAGAACGTCGTCCTTTAGCTCGATGCGGACCTCGCGGCGGCCACTGCTGCCGTCGCCGACCAGCAGCCGGGTGGCAGCTTCGGCGATGGCGTTGGCCAAGGGCGCTGCGCCCGGAACATTGTTGGTGGGCGGTGTGGAGCCGGGGAGTGTGACAGGCGCCATGGCGCCCAGCAGCGAGAACGGGTTCGGAGGCGTGGTGCCTGTATCGCTGCGCTTATCGGCGCCGCCTTGCACCAGGGCCTGCTCAAAGGCGCGTCTGTCGGCATCGGATGCGTTCTGTCGCGTCTGCTGGCGGGGTTGCGAGAAATCGGTGAGGTCTCGCGGCACTGCCGTTTCAAGGCCGACCGGTCTGTCCGTGCTCATGATGGCTCGTACTCCTCGTATTCGTCGAAGCTGCCCCATTCTTCACGCTCGCGTATTTGCATGGCGGCTTCTTCCATCTCGAAATCTTCCTTTTGCTCCAGGATCTGCATGTGCTCTTCCAGGTGACGTGCCGCCAGCTCAACGAACTTTTCGGTGCTGCGACTGGCCGCCTGGTGGCGCGCGCGCTGATCCGCCAGCGCCTGGCGTTCGGCTTCGAGCTGCTGTTGCGCTTCCTGAAGAGACGCCTCGTGGCTGCGCTCGCCGTCGCGCAAGGCCGCCACGTTCTGAAGAACCTCCTCGATTTCACGCACGCGCACCGTCCGGCTGCACAGTGCGCCATACATGTCGCGCTCGCGCTGGACGGCCCACTGTGTGTAGCGTTCCAGCCGCTCGCGCGCTTCCGCTTCGCCCTCTTGTGCCAGGACGAAGCGCTGACGCTGCCCCGCGAGCGCCAGTTCCGCCTGGCTCTCGCGAAAGCGCTTGATCGAAAGGAGGTCATTGAAAACGTTCATCCGGCCCCCGCGATGCGCGCCATGTGCGCCAGCGTATCGTCCAGGGTGCTGCGCTCGTCAGTGCGTTGGCGCAGAAAGTTGGTGATGTCGCCGATGCGGTCAATGGCCTCGTCGGTCACGGCGTCACCGCCGCGCTTGTACTCGCCGATCTTCACGAGCAGCTCGACCTCCTGATACTTGGCCATGAGCTCCCGCACGCGGCCGGCCATGCGCTTGTGGTCGGGGCTGATCACCGCGTTCATGACGCGGCTGGCGGAAGCCAGCACATCAATGGCGGGGTAGTGATTGGATGCCGCGAGCTTGCGTGAAAGCACGATGTGACCGTCCAGGATGGAGCGGGTTTCGTCGGCGATGGGCTCGGTCATGTCGTCACCTTCGACCAGTACGGTGTACAAGGCCGTGATGGAGCCGTGCTGATTCATGCCCACGCGTTCCATGAGCTTGGGCAGGGTGGCGAACACGGATGGCGGATACCCGCGCCGGGTAGGCGGTTCGCCCGCGGCCAGGCCGATTTCGCGCTGAGCGCGTGCAAAACGCGTTACCGAATCCATGAGGAACAGAACGCGCTTGCCCTGATCGCGAAAATATTCCGCGATGGCGGTCGCCACATAGGCCGCCTTGGCCCGCTCCATGGAGGATTTGTCGCTGGTCGCGCATACGATGACGCTGCGGCGGCGGCCTTCTGGCCCCAGCTCCTGTTCCAGGAACTCGCGCACTTCGCGGCCGCGTTCACCGATAAGTGCCACGACGGTCACATCGACGTCCGCGCCTTTTACCAGCATGCCCATGAGCGTGGATTTCCCGCCCCCTGCGGCGGCAAAAATGCCCATGCGCTGGCCTTCGCCGCAAGTCAGCATGCCGTCGAGCGCGCGAACGCCCAGTTCGAGCGGCCGGGAGATGATGCGTCGGGTCAGCGGGTCGGGCGCGTCGGCAAACACGGGGTAGAACTTGTTTGCCTCCAGCGGGCCGCGCTCCTGCTCGTCCATCGGACGACCCAGGCCGTCGAGCACCCGGCCCAGGAGACCAGGACCCACCGGCACCATGTGGGCACGGCCGGTGGGGATGACCTCCGTCGCGGACGAGATGCCATACATATCGCCTATTGGAGTGAGCAGGGCGGCATCCCGCGCGAAGCCCACCACCTCGCCCTTCATCTCGAAGTCTTCGCCGGGATTGCGAAGTATGCAGACTTCGCCCACCTTCACCCGAGGCACCACCGCCTTGATGATGGTGCCGACCACCTGAGTGACCCGACCTTTGATGCGTAGGGTAGGGGTGTCCTCGAGGGCCAGCTCCATCATTTCGGTGATGTAGTCGAACTGTCGCATCGCTTCTTACACCCGGCTTCCCAGAACACGGTCAAAGGCGTTTCGCAGAGCCTTTATCTGTTCTTCAAGGCTCGCTTCGACGATGCCGATTTCACTTTCGAGAATGCAAGCGCCGCGCGCCAGCCGTCCATCGCCGATGATGTCGAGATATCCCACGCCGGGGTAGGCGGCGAGCAGAGAGTTGAGCTGCCCGCGCACGACCTCCACTTCGTCCGGATTCAGGCGCAACGTGAGCTGCTTCTGATTGCGCACGACGGCCAGGGCATTGCGCACCACGATCATGATCTTCTCATGGTCATCGAAGCCATCTATCACCTTCCGTACGGCTCCCATGACCAGCTCTATCATCTCGGTTTCGATGCCCGCGAAGTAATCCACGGTGCGGCTAACCGTCTCAATCATTTTCTCGGCCTGGTCCATCAGGGCCTGCTCGCGACCGTCGGCATAGCCGCGCTGGCGCTCGGCTTCAAAGGCTTCCTGGGCTCCGGCCAGTATGGCGTCTGCCTGTTGCCGTGCACTCTGCAGCAATGCATTGGCATCGGCCAGGGCGGTGTAGTCCGTGGAGCAAAGTACTTTCTTGCCGGGTTCGGCCGAAGCAGTCCATTGGCTCGGTTCCCGGGCATCGCGCCTCAGGATGAATGCCATGTCGCCCCCTTGATGCTCACGATGTCCAGCCCAAGGGCCAGCGCCTGCGCCCCCGCCATCGGGGCTTCCGCCGTGGGCCCGGCAGGCAGCTTCAGTTCCGCACGCAATGCCACTTCGGGCCCGTCTTCACGAAAAGCGGCGAGCAGGGCGCCTCGGCCCAGAATTTCCACCGCTTCCAATGTGTCGTTCATTGCCCAATCGTTGCTCTCATCCATGCCGGGATGCAGCGCAACGCCGTCGCGCCGGATGAAATCGACCACCTCCGTGCCCAGGGTGGCAAGCATGGCCCTTACTTCAGGGCCGGAAATGGCGCGACGCAGGCGGGGACCGCACAACAGCGCTCCGATGCTGCGCATGCATTCAGCCAGCCGGTCCGTCGGCAGCAGGGCCAGAGGAAGCGAAGGCAAGGTCGGGTCGGTTACAGGGCGATCGCGCAGGCCGAGTTTCTCGAGGATGGCGCGCGACCAGTGGCGATGCCAGATCGGGTCCCATGGTTCTCCTGCGGTCGGTATGTCGAAGGAGCAATCGCCCAGGTAGTCGGCATGACGACTGGGATGCAGACTGCGGCTGGGTAACTGGTTGAACGCCAGCAAGGCCGGATCAAGCAGGCGGGGCCGGGCGATCATGCAGAAGGTCCTCCAATCGCCCGGACTTCCTGCGTGCGGGGCCGGCCCATGAGCCGCCGCCCGCCGGCGCGTTGGCGCCACACGAAATAGCCCACTGCTGCGGCCAGCCCGATCACCAGCAGAATGAGCGCAGCAAGTACAACGGCCAGGGGGGTGGCCGAGCCCCTGGCGACTTCAAAGCCGAGGACATGGCTCGAACCGGAGTCTTCACGGGCGGAGGCCTGTGCCGGCTGTGCCGATACCAGCACGGTGGAAACGCGGTCGGCGGTCAGCCCGGGGATGGAGTGCGTCACCAGCCTGGTGATTTGCGGCTTCAGGGCGTCGAGGTTGTAGCCGGCCTGGTGTTTGATGAAGACGGCGGCCGTGGAGGGGAGGGTCGCCTCGCCTACACCTCCGCGCTCGGGAAGCACCACGTGTACACGCGCCACCAGTACGCCGTCCATCTGTGAGAACGTGTTGGCCAGTTCCTGTGAGAGGGCATAGATATAGCGCGCCTTTTCTTCCAGCGGCGAAGACACCAGGCCTTCCTTCTGGAAGATTTGCCCCATGCCGGCGAAGCTTTCGCGTGGCAGTCCGCGCCCGCGCAGAACTTCCAGCGCTTGCGCGACCTGTGCGCGGTCCACGGAGATCGAAACACCGTCTTTGGTCGCATTTTTTTCAGCCCGCACGCCGGCGTCCAGCAGCACCGCGAGCATTTCGTTCGCCTCGGTTTCGGTGGCCGCGGCATAGAGTTCCACACGCGAGCCGCAGCCGGCCAGCACTATCGCGCAGACGACTAACAGCAGGCGTAACCCGCGCATCAATGCATGCATGTCTGCCGCCATCAGTTCATCCTGACCAATGAGTCGACATCCTGAGTCGCCCGTGAGATGCCTTTGCCCACCAGCTCGTATTGCACGGAGACCTGGAGCAATTCAGCCTGTACCCGCATCATGTCGGCCATCCTGGGTTGCTCCGCGATCTGTTCCAGCCCGCCCGCGATGCGTTGCCATTTATCGGCAAACTCGGTTGCGCCGCTCTGTAGCGAGGCCAGTATCTGGGTGCCAATGGTCGGTAAGGGCTCCAGCGGCGGGGCAAACGCCGCCTGAACGGCTGCCTGTACGCCGTGGGTGGGCGGAGCGTCGGTGATCGGAGCAACCTCCGGGGCGTTCATCAAGACGTTGAATTGCTCGACGGCAGCCGTGGCAGGCGCCGCGATCTTCGGGGAGGGTGCGAGCGTATCGGGTAGTGCGGCAGCCGATAGGGCAGCGATATCCATTTCTTCAGTTCCTTCCGTTCAATTCGGAATCGTCATCACGAACAGTCATGCGATCATCCTGACCCAGGAGGCCGCGTGCGAGGCGGGCACCTTCGGTGTCGCCGGTTTGTGCAGCATCCTCCAGCACGCGGCGGCTTTCGGCGCCATGGCCGGCCAATTGCAACGCCAGCCCGCGCCAGGCATCGAGCAGCGTCTGCTCTTCTGCGTTCTCGCCCACAGATTCGCCCAGCAGGTGGGCGGCTTCCGAAGCGCGGCCGGCATTCATGAGTCCGACGGCAAGCCCTATCCGGGGAAAGGCGCGCCCTGGCCTAGCAAGCTGCAATGCAGTGAAAATGGCCCGGGTGCGGGCCAGATCGCCGGAAGCGGCGGCAAGAAACCCGACTTCAGTGAGCAGCCGCACGTCGTCCGCCTCAAGCACGAAAGCCGTCTCCTCAGAGACGGCTCCAGACGCAGGGCGTTGTGCGCCAAACAGGCTATCAATCATCTGGGTTAGACCCTCTCATGCGGAAGCTCCTGCCGAAGTCAGCGCCAGCAGCGACTTCGCCCGCGAGAGGACATCGGGATGCTGGCCTGATTCCTCGGCTGCCTGTACGACCAGCGCCAATTGCTGATGGGCCTCTTCGATCTGTTCCTGCGCAAGCAGACACTCCGCGACGCGCAAAGCCGCATCGATGGACGGGGGATACAAGGTGCCGATCAACGAATAGATGCGTATCGCGTCGTCGTGGCGGCCTACACGCTGCAGGCAGAACGCCAGTCCCGTCAGGTAGTGCTTGCGCGTAGGCCCGTACTGCGACAGAAATGCGTACAGAGGCAAAGCCTGTTCGTACTGGCCTTGCGTGGTGTGGGTGTATGCCAATGCGTAGATCACTTCCAGCTGTTCGGCACTGAGCCGGCTGCTGCCCGGTAATGCCGCCAGGCCGTCATACAGCCGCTGGCCAAATTCAGAGCGGGCCGTCTCTTCGATATGCTTGGTCAAG
>JAJUGH010000074.1 GCA_029268265.1 Alcaligenaceae bacterium
CGCTGCCTGGTCAACACAATGAATACTCTTCGCAACCCGTACATCGAAATTGGCGCCTATTGGCGCTGGTGGCGTTTGTATTCCGGGTCGCGGTAGGGAAAACTCCCACCGGCGGTCACGACACGTGTCGTGTTCCTCCGTCAGGCAGCAACGCAGCCCGGTACCCAGAAATGGCCGGGCTTTTGTTTTTTCTGTCCCGGCCGCAAGACGAACACTAAGAGGCCCACATGACAGAAATCGAATTCAACGCCCTGGCGGCGCAAGGCTACAACCGCATACCGCTGATCGCGGAAACATACGCCGATCTCGACACGCCGCTGGCGATCTACCTGAAGCTGGCCCATAGCGGGCCGGAAGGCGGGCGCAACAGCTGCCTGCTGGAATCGGTAGTGGGCGGTGAACGCTTCGGACGGTATTCGTTCATCGGCCTGCCCGCCAAGACGGTGATCCGCTCGCGTGGCACCACCACTGAAGTCGTGCACAAGGGCCAGATCGTGGAGACGCACGAGGGCGATCCGCTGACATTCATCGAGGAATACCAGCAACGATTCAAGGTTGCCCTGCGCCCGGGCATGCCGCGTTTTGCCGGCGGCTTCGCCGGTTACTTCGGCTACGACACCGTGCGCCATATCGAACCCCGCCTCGGCCCGGCAACCAAGCCATTCCCGGCCGGCCAGGACGACGGCACGCCCGACATCATGCTGCTCCAGATCGACGAGCTGGTGATCGTTGACAACCTGGCCGGCCGCACCTACATCCTGGTGTATGCCGATCCCGCCCAGCCCGAAGCCTACGCGCATGCCAAGCGCCGCCAGAAGCAGCTCAGGGAAAAACTGCGTACGCCGCT
Organism: Alcaligenaceae bacterium; assembly: GCA_029268265.1. Classification (GTDB taxonomy): domain Bacteria; phylum Pseudomonadota; class Gammaproteobacteria; order Burkholderiales; family Burkholderiaceae_B; genus Yanghanlia. Next base: position 848 of record JAJUGH010000074.1, read on the forward strand.
GACGATTCCCTACGCTTACGCAAGCATGCAGACGCAGGAACGTCGCGACTTCGCCAAGGAAGACTACCTGGCCGCCGTGAGAAAAGCGAAGGACTACATCGAGGCCGGCGATCTGATGCAGGTACAGGTCGGCCAGGTGATAGCCAAGCCCTTCCGCGACTCGCCCCTTTCCCTGTATCGCGCCCTGCGCTCCCTCAATCCCTCACCCTATCTTTACTACTGGCACTTCGAGGATTTCCACGTCGTCGGTTCGTCGCCCGAGATTCTCGTGCGCCAGGAAATCGTGGAGAAGGAAGGCGAAAGCAAGACCTGCGTCACCATTCGCCCGCTGGCCGGCACGCGCAAACGCGGCGCAACTCCTGAGGAAGACCTCCATCTGGCCGAAGAGCTTATGGCGGATCCCAAGGAGCGCGCCGAACACGTCATGCTGATCGATCTGGCGCGCAACGACGTGGGCCGTGTTGCCAAGACCGGCACAGTGGAAGTCACCGACACGATGACGATCGAACGCTATTCGCATGTGATGCACCTGGTGTCGAACGTGACGGGTGAGTTGAACGAAGGCATGAGCAATATGGATGTACTGCGTGCCACCTTCCCCGCCGGCACGCTCACCGGTGCGCCGAAGGTTCGGGCCATGGAGATCATCGACGAACTCGAGCCCGTGCGCCGCGGCATCTACGGCGGGGCTGCCGGTTATCTCAGTTACGGGGGCGAAATGGACGTCGCCATTGCGATCCGCACGGGCCTCATCAAGGACGGCATGCTTTACGTGCAGGCAGCCGCCGGGGTGGTTGCCGATTCCGATCCCGAAAAGGAATGGCAGGAAACGGAGGCCAAAGCGCGCGCCGTGCTGCGGGCGGCCGAACAGGTGCAGCACGGCCTGGACGAGCCTATCTGAGACGGTCCGCCGCCTGAACCGCCCCCACGCATAACGGAGAACACCATGTTATTGATGCTCGACAACTACGATTCCTTTACCTACAACCTGGTCCAGTATTTCGGTGAGCTCGGCGAAGACGTGCGCACACATCGGAATGACCAGATCACCATTGAAGAGATCGAGGCCCTCAACCCTGATCGTATCTGCGTGTCGCCCGGCCCGTGCTCCCCAGCCGAGGCGGGAATTTCTCTCGATGTAATTCGCCATTTCGCCGGCAAGCTACCCATATTGGGCGTGTGCCTCGGCCATCAGGCCATTGGCGCCGCCTTTGGCGGCCGGGTGATGCGCGCACGCGAGCTCATGCACGGCAAGGTGTCGGAAATCACGCATCGCGGCACCGACGTCTTCACTGACCTGCCTTCGCCCTTCACGGTGACGCGCTACCACTCGCTGGCCGTGGCGCGCGACTCCCTGCCTGACTGCCTGGAGATTACCGCCGAGACAGCCGACGGTGAGATCATGGGCTTGCGCCATACCTCGCTGCCCATATACGGCGTGCAATTCCATCCCGAATCCGTACTGAGCGAGCACGGCCACGCCCTGCTGAAAAATTTCCTGAAACTCGAAGCCTGAAGATATCCCATGACCATTTCCACGACAGAAGCCCTCACCCGATGCATTGAGCATCGTGAAATCTTCCACGATGAGATGCTGCATCTGATGCGGCAACTCATGCGCGGCGAGATCCCGCCGGCCACCGCCGCGGCGCTGCTCATGGGACTGCGGGTGAAAAAGGAGACCATTGGTGAAATCACGGCCGCCGCTCAGGTCATGCGTGAATTCGCTCTGCCCGTACCCGTATCCGACAGCAGCGACCTGCTCGACATGTGCGGCACCGGGGGCGACGGCGCCAATACCTTCAATATTTCCACCGCATCGATGTTCGTGGCCGCCGCCGCAGGCGTGAAGATCGCGAAGCACGGCAATCGCAGCGCGTCGTCCTCTTCGGGCAGCGCCGACGTACTCGAGGCATTGGGAATCCGCATCACCATGTCGCCCAAGCAAGTCGCCGAATGCATCGACCAAGTCGGCATCGGCTTCATGTTTGCACCGGCACATCACGGCGCGATGAAGAACGTGGCGGCCGTACGCAAGGAACTGGGCGTACGCACGATCTTCAATATCCTGGGCCCCTTGACCAACCCCGCGAACGCGGCCAACCAGCTCATGGGCGTCTTTCACCCCGACCTTGTGGGGATTCAGGTGCGCGTCATGGAGCGCCTTGGTGCCAAACACGTGCTGATCGTGCATGGCAAGGACGGCATGGACGAAGGCTCGCTGGGTGCCACCACCATGGTGGGCGAATTGAAGGACGGCCAAATCACTGAATATGAAATCCATCCGGAAGACTTTGGAATGTCGATGGTGTCCAATCGCAGCATCAAGGTCGGAAATCGCGAGGAATCCGCTGCGCTGATCCAGGAAGCCCTGGATAACGTGGACGGTGCGGCCCGTGATATCGTTGCGCTGAATGCCGGTCTGGCCATCTACACCGGAAACAAGGCTGCCTCCATACAGGAGGGGCTCAACACTGCACTTGAATGCCTGCGGAATGGTGCGGCACGCGCCAAGCTGGAAGAGTTCCGCAGCTATACGGAGAAATTGTCCGCATGAACGACATTCTCGCCAAAATCCTCGAGACCAAACGGGCAGAGGTCAAAACGGCGCGCCAGATGCGCAGCGAGTCAGACCTTCTGCGCGAGGCGCGCAGCCGCAAGGACCTGCGCGGCTTTGCGCGCGCCATCGAAGACAAGATTGCTCGGGGCAAGCCCGGGGTGATCGCCGAAATCAAAAAGGCATCGCCCTCCAAGGGAGTGATTCGCGAGAACTTCAACCCCACCGAGATTGCCACTGCCTACGCCGCACACGGCGCGGCATGCCTGTCGGTACTGACGGACGTGCAGTACTTCCAGGGGTCCTATGATTACCTGCGGCAGGCACGGGCCGCATGCTCCCTGCCGGTATTGCGCAAGGACTTCATCGTCGACCCCTACCAGATCATCCATTCGCGGGCGATCGGCGCAGATTGCATCTTGCTGATTGTGGCGGCGCTCAGCCCCACACAACTGAAGGAATTCGAATCGGCAGCGCGCGAACTCGGCATGGACGTACTCGTCGAAGTACACGATCGTGGCGAGCTGGAAGCGGCGCTCGAACTCGAAACCACTTTGCTGGGCATCAACAACCGCAACTTGCGCAGTTTCGAGACCTCACTGCAGAACACCATTGATTTGCTGCCGCTCATTCCAGAAGGCAAGCGAGTGGTGACGGAAAGCGGCATCCTCGCACCACAGGACGTCACGCTCATGCGCGAGCATGGCGTTGAAGCGTTCCTCGTCGGTGAGGCTTTCATGCGCGCTCAGGATCCGGGCGCCGCTCTGCACGAGCTTTTCTTCGCCGAGTAAGGCACATGGCCGTCCCGGGCGCAGACCGCCTTGCCGAAGCCGAAAGCGATCCACAGATCGCCAAGGACGACGCCAAGCCGCTGATTGCCGATCTGCGCAGCAAGCTGCTGAAGGCTCAATACGCCCGGCTGGCGAAGGCGGACTGCAGCCTGCTGATCGTCGTGGCCGGACTGGATGGCGCCGGCAAGGGCGCCACAGTGAACCTCATCAATGAATGGATGGACGCCCGGCACATCGACACGATGGCGTTCGGGCGGCCCACCGACCACGAGCGCAAGTTCCCATTCCTGTGGCGGTATTGGCGCGAACTTCCTGCGAAAGGCCGCAGCGCCATCGTATTCGGCTCGTGGTATGCGCCGTTATTCCAGGAACTGGCCCGCAAGAATCCATGCCGCAGCGAAGTCGAGCGGCTCACGTCGGAGATCCGCGACTTCGAGGCCATGCTTACAGGCGACGGCGTGCAGATCCTCAAGCTCTGGTATCACCTTTCGCGCGAGGCGCAGCAGGCCCGTTGCGAGCGGTTGTCCGCAGACCCCGACACAGCCTGGATGGTGCAGCCGGAGGACCATGAGGTCGCGCGCAATTTCAAGCGGCTGCGAAAAGCCGCGGGCACCATGCTGGAGCTCACGGAATCGGGGCACGCCCCCTGGCACATCATCCCCAGCGCGGACGACCGGCTGCGTGGCATACGCACGGGCGAAGCCATTTTGACGGCTCTGCGCACGGCGCCGCGCCCGCCGGCCGCCGCAGACGCACCGGCTTTGCCCGATAAACGCACCGAGGCAGGCGCGCGCCGGCTGGCACGGGTCGATTATTCAATCCGGCTGAGCGAGAACGAGTACGACGATCAGCTGGCACACTGGCGCAGCCGACTCGCGCAGCAGGTGCGCAGCAAAGCCTTCCAGAAGCTGCCCGTCGTCCTCGTATTCGAAGGTCATGATGCCGCAGGCAAAGGCAGCACGATACGCCGCATCACGCACACGCTCGATGCTCGCCAGTACCGCGCGGTGCCCATCTCCGCGCCCACGGAAGATGAACGCGCGCGCCCTTATCTATGGCGGTTCTGGCGCGAGCTCCCGCCGCCAGGGCGCATCACCATCTTCGACCGCTCGTGGTATGGGCGCGTGCTGGTGGAGCGCGTGGAGAAGCTGGCACGTCCGGCCCAATGGCGCCGCGCATACGATGAAATCAATCAGTTCGAGCGCCAGCTCAGCAATAGCGGCATCCTCGTACTGAAATTCTGGCTGGCCATCACCAAAGATGTGCAGCTCGAACGCTTTCATGACCGCGAACGGTCTGCCTTCAAATCCTTCAAGATCACGCCGGAAGACTGGCGAAACCGCGAAAAATGGCCTGCCTATACGGCCGCCGCCAACGATATGTTCGATCTCACCCATACTTCCTACGCGCCCTGGCACGTCATTTCTTCCAACGACAAACGCCACGCCCGAGTCGCTGTAATCGAAAGAATTGTCACCGCCATCGACCGGAGGCTGACACGATGAGCGCGGCAGCCGGAGTTCCCTGTGTACTGTGCGCGCAAGACGGTGGCCGGCTAATCTGGCGCAACGATGCGCTGCGCGTCATCGACGTCGGCGACCCGGACCTTCCCGGCTATACCCGTGTGATCTGGCAGGCGCACGTGCGCGAAATGACCGACCTCACACGGGCCGAACGCACGGAATTCATGGAAGTCGTTTATCTGGTGGAAAGCATGCAGCGACATTGGCTGAAGCCGGACAAAATCAACATTGCCTCTTTGGGCAATCAGACTCCACACCTGCACTGGCATATCATGCCGCGCTGGAAGGAAGACCCCTGGTTCCCCGACAGCATCTGGGCGGCGCGCCGGGATGACGAGCCTCGCCGTCACGCTCATTGGAAGGAGCGGCTCGGCACCGTATCCGCCCATGAGGCGCAATACTTTGCCGCGCTTTCTGCGCGCCTGCACGAGTCATGACCTCGCTATTCCACGACACCGAGAACAACCAGCTTCGCGTTTTGCCCAGCGAGCAGCTCGCCGGCTTGCACCCTGGCTGGCGCGCCGCTTTCGACGAACCCGCGCTGGCAGACGCCCTCACACGGCTCGACCGCCACATGGCGCAGCGCCTGGAAGCCGGCGTCACCATCTTTCCAGCCCGGGTATTCCTGGCACTGGAACATCTCTCGCCCGACGATGTACGCGTCGTGATCCTCGGGCAGGATCCCTACCACGGCCCCGGCCAGGCCCAGGGGCTGGCCTTTTCGGTCCCGGACCACTGCCGCACCCCACCCAGCTTGCGCAACATGTTCAAGGAACTGGCGCGCGAATTTCCGGATCGGCCGTTGCGACGGCGCAATGACCTGTCGGACTGGAGCCGTCAGGGCGTGTTGCTGCTGAACGCGAGCCTGACGGTGGAACAGGGCGCCGCCGGCTCCCATGCCCGCAAGGGGTGGGAAACCATCACTGACCGGCTGATCGAACTTGTCGCCGCCACGCCGCACCCGAAGGTGTTCCTTCTGTGGGGCGCGCACGCCCAGGCCAAGCAGCCACTGATCGAAAATGCCACCAGCCCGATGAAGATCTTGCGCGCCAATCACCCCTCGCCGCTGTCCGCATTACGGCCGCCGCGGCCTTTCATGGGCTGCGGGCATTTCTCTCAGGCCAACGCGTGGCTCGAGTCCATGGGCGAGCGGCCCATAGATTGGATCGGGGCGGCATAGCAACAGGACGGCAATTAATTTCGACATAGTTGGCGTTTACCCCTATAATGAAAGGCTGCATATCGCAAATGTGTTGGCAAACCTCGCCACACAGCATCGCCCCCTGACCTTCCAGAACCTTGCCGGCATTCACAAAAGTTGCACGGCGCACGGTCCTCGTGCATTACGGGTTGTTGACCGGGTCGGCACGATGATCCACTCAACCGCGTGCTCTCCCCGCCCTTCTGGCGGCCCTGCACGAATGCACCGCCGTCACTGGCAAAGGTACACATGTCTTTCGAATCCCTGGGACTCTCCCCGACCCTGCTGTCGGCGCTCGACCGTGCCGGCTTCACCGAGCCCACCCCCGTGCAGTCCGCTGCCATTCCGCCCGCCATGGCCGGCAAGGACCTGATGGTTTCTTCGCAAACCGGCAGCGGCAAGACGGCGGCCTTCATGCTGCCCGTGCTGAATCGCATCGCTGCGCAGCCCGGCAACAAGGGCAGCGGCGTCCAGGTGTTGGTCCTGACTCCCACCCGAGAACTGGCCCTTCAGGTGGCCGAAGCCACCAGCAAGTATGGCGCGAACATCGCCGGCCTGCGCGTGGCCACCGTCGTGGGCGGCATGCCCTACGGCGCCCAGATCAAGGCCCTGTCGCGCCGCGTTGACGTACTGGTTGCCACACCCGGCCGCCTTATCGATCACCTGCAGGCCCGCCGCGTGAATCTTTCTACGGTCAGCACCCTGGTGCTGGACGAAGCCGACCGCATGCTGGACATGGGTTTCATCGAAGAGATGGAAGCCATCATTGCCCGCCTGCCGGCCGACCGCCAGACCCTGCTGTTCTCGGCCACGCTCGACGGCACGGTTGCTCAACTGGCGGCGCGCATGATGCGCAGCCCGGAGCGTCTGGAACTCTCGGGCAACAAGCAACGCCACGAGAACATCGAGCAGTCGCTGCTGTACGCGGATGACAGTTCGCACAAGCTGCGTCTTCTGGACCACCTGCTGAAGGACACCGAACTCGACCAGGCCATCGTCTTCACCTCCACCAAGCGTGGCGCTGACGATCTGGCTGATTATCTGGCCGGCCAGGGCTACGCCGCTGCCGCGCTCCATGGCGACATGAACCAGCGCCAGCGCAGCCGTACGCTCAGCCTGCTGCAAAACGGCAAGCTGCGCATCCTGGTTGCGACGGACGTCGCGGCACGCGGCATCGACGTGCAGGGCATCAGTCACGCCTTCAACTACGACCTGCCCATGCAGGCCGAAGACTACGTCCACCGTATCGGCCGGACGGGTCGCGCGGGCCGCAATGGTCAGGCTTACACCCTTGCGACCCATACCGAACGTCACAAGGTCCGCCGCATCGAACACTTCATCGGGCGCAGCATTCCGATGGAAGAGATCGCAGGACTGGAGCCGCAACGGCGCCCCCAGCAGCGCAGTTTCGGCAAGCGCCCGGGCGGTGGCGGTGGTTACCGCGGCCCGGCACCGGCCGGCGGCGCACGCCGTGAAGGCCAGGGCCGCCCGTACGGGGAGCGCAAGACGGAATGGAAGCCGGAGTGGAAGGCAGACCGCAATGGTGCAGGCAAGCCGCCCCGTGGCGAGCATGGAAGCGCAGAACGCCGCAGCCCGGCTAACGGCGAGTGGCAGCCCGGCCGTCGCACGCAAGCCAATTCGGAATGGCAACCCGGCCGCCGCGCCCACGCAGGCACGGAATGGCAGCCGGGCCGCAAGCGCGCCGACCGTGATTCGGCTGCCCGCCGGTCGGATCGTCCGCAACGCGGCGCCGCCCGCGGCTAATGGGTTCCGCGCCACGAGCGCGGTATAGTACGGGGCCATGAAGCAGTTGCTCAACCGCCCCGTTCTATTGGCCCTGATACTCTCAGTGCCGCTATGGATCGTTTTCGGCAATTATGTCGTGGCGATCATGGCGGCACTTTTCATTTCGTTCCTGCTGTCCATGTATAACGCCTTGCGCGTGCTTCAGCGCGAACGCGCGGAAGAGCGAGACGAACCGCCTTCCGGAGAATCGCAATGACCGCCGCCCCGTTGCCCCAGCCGCAGTTCCCGTCGGGATTGCCCACCGCCGACGACACAAGCCGCGAGCATAGCAAACGCGTGGAGCAGCATCTCCTGGATTGCATTGCGGCCACGCCCGACGGCTTCCTGGGCTTCGAACGCTGGATGTCCGAAGCGCTGCACGCGCCCGGCCTCGGTTACTACGCCGCCGGCAATACGAAATTCGGCAGCGAACTTCCCACCGGCGACTTCACGACTGCACCCGAAATGACACCCGTGTTCGGACGCGTGCTCGCGCGGCAGGTCGCACAGGTGCTCCAGTCCACGGGCACCCACGACGTGCTGGAATTCGGCGCGGGCACAGGTGCGCTCGCAGCGGCGATCATCCCGGCGCTGCAGGAACTGGGCATGGACGTGAAGTATCAAATTCTGGAGTTGTCCCCAGACCTGGCTCAGCGGCAGGCCGAACGGCTCGCCGCCTTCGGCACGGCGGTAAGCTGGCTCGATCGACTGCCCGAGCAATTCGAAGGCTGCGTGCTGGCCAATGAAGTGCTGGATGCCATGCCGGTCACGCTGTTTCGCTGGGACGAAGCCGGCCAGGCCATGGAGCTGGGCGTATGCGCCGCAGCGGGATCCGAACCGCCCTTCCGATGGACGGAGCGCCAGGCGCCGATTGAGCTGGCGCGCATCCTTGGGGAACGGATGCCACCCCTGCCGGGTTACCGCTCCGAAATCAACCTGCAGGCCGAGGCATGGATGCGAGAGCTGGGCGGATGGCTGAAGTCCGGAGCTGCTCTGCTTATCGATTATGGTTTTCCGCAGCGCGAGTACTACCACCCGCAGCGCGACAGCGGCACACTGATGTGCCATTTTCGGCACCATGGCCATGACCAGCCCCTGGTCCTGGCCGGCATACAGGACATCACCGCACACGTCGATTTCACGGCCATGGCCGATGCGGCACTGGCCGGCGGCCTGGACGTGCTGGGCTACACCACCCAGGCGCGCTTTTTGTTGAATAGCGGCCTGCCGGAGATCCTTCAGGCCGAGATGGGCCGCGGTGAATCCGCCGCCATGCAGGCTACCTTGTCTGCGGTTCAGAAACTGGTGTCGGAAGCCGAAATGGGCGAGCTGTTCAAGGTGCTCGCGGTGGGCCGCAACATGGATCCGCCCTTATTGGGCTTCGTGCAGGGCGACCGGCGCGGCAGCCTGTAGGATCACAGGATCCAGGGGAAGCGCGGCAGGGCCACGCCAGGTGCTGGCGCTCTAGGACCCTGCCGCGAACGTCTCTGACAGCACGGCCAACCGCGCCTCACGCACTGCCTGCGGAATGCGGGCACGGTCCTTACAGGATCGCGCAATGGCGCCTGCATCAATGGTTCGCAGCGCCTCCACCCGGCGTTCCCAACCGGGCACATCAATGTCACGCACACAGGCTGCGGCTTTCAGCAGATCGCGAAAGCGCTCCGGCTTGCGCATGACGTCACAGCGCTCCATGACTGCCAAAGCCGCTTCCGCATCCACAGGTTCGGCGCCACGCAACAACGCCTGCAGCAACGTGGCGTAAGAGGCGCATTCCGACGGCGCGCGTAGGCCGCGGCTCAGCTGTTCGGCATCGGGCGTCTCGCGACACAGGACCGCATACCGTGACGCCAACGGCAACCCGCAGTCATGGGCCCGGGAAAGTTCACGGCCAATATCGTCGGTGTACACCAGCTGCGGCATCACGCGCCCAAGCGCGCCCGTCTGGCGCAGCACATCAAACATACGGCCGGGCTGCGCAGTCATCAGTCCCTTGGCAACTTCCTGCCACACACGTTCCGGAACCAGCGCATCGACCTCGCCGTTCTCCACCAGGCGCCTGGCCAGTGCCAACGTCTCGGCCGCAATGGAAAACTGCGGAAAGCGGGCCGCGAACCGCGCCAGGCGGAGCAGCCGCACGGGATCTTCGCAGAACGCCTCTCCCACGTGCCTCAGTACACGGGC
>JAJUGH010000075.1 GCA_029268265.1 Alcaligenaceae bacterium
GTCCAGCCGGCGTAATACTCGAACATCTCCGCCACCCGCAACACTTCGCCGCGGCAGTCGCGGATCGGCTTGCCGCTGGTAAGTGCCTCAAGCTGGGCCAAAGGTTCGGCGTGATCGCGCACGCGTTGGCCAATGGCGTGCATCACGCGGCCCCGCTGTGCGTGGCTGAGCGCCCACCATTCCCGTTGGCCCTCGCGGGCGGCCGCGACGGCAGCTCGCACGCCTTCGGCATCCAGGTCCGGATAGCTCACCGTCTCGGCGCCCGTGGCAGCATTTCGTAGGGTGACCGGTGTTCCCGTGCCCCGGCGCAGTTGGCCGGCGATCGCCGATCCCACTCCATCAGCTTCCGGAAAGAAAACCTGAAAAGCTTGCAGAATGCGCCCCTGCATGGAAGCGGCAGACGTCATTGCTCCGACTCCTTGTAGTCAACGATACGATTGAAGTCTTCATCGTCGGCGAGCACGGCCGCCGAGTCGGCCCAGATCCGCAGCGCCTCATTCGACAAGGGCGTCTGGGCGCCGGCTTTCTCCAACATTTCCGCTGCCAGGCGCAGATCCTTGCGCATCAGCTTCATCGTGAAGCCGGAATTGAAGGCGCCATTGAGTATCCAGGTGGGGCAGTTCACCTCAGTCACGCCACTGCGGCCCGAGCCGGCGTTGACGCCGTCAAGAATCTGCTCGATGTCCAGGCCCGACGCCTTGGCCACCCGAATGGCTTCGCCCACGGCGATCAGATTGATGCCACAAAGCAGGTTGTTGAAAAGCTTCGCACTATGACCGGCGCTTACCGGCCCTACGTGCACCCGCTTGCCCGTCAGGGCATCCAGCAAGGGTGCCAGAGTCTCAATGTCGGTCGGCTCGCCGCCCAGCAACATGGTCATGGAACCCGCATGCGCGGCCTTCGGCCCACCACTGACCGGGCCGTCGACGAACCGCAGGAGACTGCCGTCCAGCGCCTTGGAGATACGCAAGGTGCTGGCCGGGTCGGCGGTGGAGGTGTCGAGAACGATCTGGCCCGGGCGGGCGTTTTCCAGCACGCCGCCGGGCCCCAGCACCACCTTTTCGACGATGTCGGAGGTGGGCAGCGAAAGAACGATGGCATCTGCGTGCGCAGAGAGCTCGGCGATCGTGTCCACCAGCATCACACCGGCTTCCCTCAACGCCGAGGCGGATGTCGTGGCGGGGTCATGGCCCACCACCGACAGGCCGGCACGCGCGGCCGAGAGGGCCATGCCCGCCCCCATATTGCCCAAGCCAATCACACCAACCTTCATCATCGTGCTCCTTCAGCCTTCACGTTAGAGAGTGTGCACAAAGAACTGCGCAATGGCGGCCGCGGCCAGGAATACGCCCGCGTTGGCCAGCAAGGATACGACCACGATGCGCCAGCCCAGGCGGCGGAACGCAGGCACGTCCTTGGCGAGCGACAGGCCCGCAAATGTGAGCATCGGCGTAATCAGAGCCAGGAAGTTCACCTTGCCGGTGAGCGCCGCGACTTCCGCCGAGTACGGCGTCATGGGGAACGTCATGGCCATGGCGATAAGCGAGATCCAGCAGACAGCGGGCAGCTTGCGCTTGGTCGCGTAGTAAATCATGTCGCCCACGAGCACCGCCAGGATGATGATGACCACGCCGGGAAGCGCTTCCATCATCGGCACGTCGAAACCGATACGGTTGCCGATCAGCACCATGAGCCCGACCAATGCCCACGAGGAGATGCGCATGCCGATGCCCAGATTCGGCGTATGCACGGCCGTCACGGCGTCATCCCGGTCGATGGCTGCGTCCGGGTCTTCACCGACGGACTTGCGATCGCGCCCGATGAGCGGTTCCAGGATGCGATACGCATAAACCGCCAGCGGCAGCGAGATGAACAGCGTCAGATACGTGCCCACGGTGGTGGCGATGAGGTTGGCTGCCGCGGCGAAGGTCGCGACGTCCTGCGCCACTTCCGGCGTCTGTTGGGCTGCAATGGCCCCTACCGCGGCGGCCGTCATGCTGCCTGACCCCACGCCGGCACCCATGGCGAGCGCCAGGGGATGAAAGATGTCGAGGCTCGTGACGAACCCCGCAAAGATCGAGATGAAGATCGCGCCGATCAGCGTCCCGGTAATGTATTCCGCAAGCACCCCGCGACCTTCGGGAGAGTCCATGCCGAAGCGTTCACCGATGATGGCAAGACCGGGCTCGCGACCAATGGAGAACGTTGCGCCGATGGCTTCACGCTTGATGCCCAGCAACAGGGCGACCGGCATGCCAAGCAGAATGCAGCCGACCAGATTGCCCACCTCCTGGAAGGCCAGAGCCCAGCCCGCTTCGGCCAGCTTGGGCAACGATCCGCCCACCAGCAGGCCCAGCTTGGCAATGAACAGGAACAGGGCCGAAGACAGAATGGCGGCGGCCAGATGCTGGCTTTGCAGCGACAGCTTGAGCGGGCCCGGCATGCGCTTCGCCAGCAAACCCAACGTAAGCCCGATGAGCAAGGCCCAGATCATGGGCAGCAACACCACCTTGCCCACCCCCAACTCAATGGGCAGGGGACCCAGCCACTCTGAAAGCGTGGCGATGATCAGCGCCAGAATGAAAATCTGGGCGATATCGCCCACAGGCAGGGACGACCCTTCGCGATGGTTGGCCGCGCTCATTGTTTATTCTCCATGAAGTACTCGCTTTGTTGACGATGTTGTTATGGGACCGCCGCCTTGCTCCTCCATGGCCAGAGTCCCGCAAAAGACAGCCGACTACTATATCAACTCGTCTGTATACGTAACGGGCTTTTCTGTTCTAATTAATAGAACGCTCCCCCTTGCCTATTGCGCCAGTTGCGCCCGCCGCCCTTCCATGATTCGCTTCCAGGATTCCCGCAGCCTATATCTCTACGAGGCCGTCGCCTGCAAAAGCATACGCGGCGCTGCCGAGAAGCTGGGCATAGCACCCTCAGCGGTCAGCCGCCAGATCAGCCTTCTTGAAGAAGAAGTGGGTGCGTCTTTGGTTGAACGTCATCGCAAGGGCGTCGTGCCCACACAGGCGGGCGAACTCGTCATCGACTATCACCGCCGGCACGTGGCGCACCGGCATGACATGCTGGCCAAGATCGAAGCGCTGCGCGGCTTGCAGAGCGGAGCGGTATCCGTGATATGCGGCGAAGGATTCGCCGAAGAGATGATCACGGGCCCCATCCGTCAGTTCCGCGAGCATCATCCGGGCATTTCGGTGTCGCTGGATATCGGCGGCACGACAGAAATCATGCGCCGGGTGACGGAAGACGAAACGGAGATCGGGCTGGTGTATTACGCACCGGCCGAGCCCAATGTGGTGACGCGCCGCTCGGCCCGCCAGCCACTGCACGCCATTGTGGGGCCGAACCACCCACTGCGGCATGCATCTCGCACCACACTGGCCGAGCTTGAAGCCTGGCCTATTGCGCTGCCCAATGGCATCTATGGCATCCGGCAACTGGTGAGCCATGCCGAGCACCTGGAACGCCTGCGCTTCAAGCCCGTTCTCACCACCAATCTGTTCAGCGTGCTGGTCAGCTTCGTGGCCAGCAATCAAGGCATTACGCTCTTGCCGCCCTTCGCCGTGGCCGGTGCCTTGCGCGCCGGTAGCGTACATGCAGTGCCGGTGGACAATACCGCTCTGCAGCATGCGGAAGCCCGGCTCATCACGCGAGCCGGTCGGCAACTTTCACCGGCGGCGAACCGCTTCCTGCAATACTGCATGCAGGGAATGGAGGCGTTTCAGTCAGTGCCGGAGCTTGAGTTGGGGGCGGGTGCGGAAGTGGCGGTTTAGGGGTAACCGCCGAACCAAGGTCTTCAAACGTTGAACAGGAAGTTCAGCACATCCCCGTCCTGCACCACATACTCCTTGCCTTCCGCCCGCATCTTGCCCGATTCCTTGGCGCCCTGCTCGCCCTTGTGAGCAATGAAGTCGTCAAAGGAGATGGTTTGCGCACGGATGAAGCCGCGTTCGAAGTCGGTATGGATCACGCCGGCGGCCTTGGGCGCGGTGTCGCCGATGCGGATGGTCCAGGCACGTACTTCTTTCACGCCCGCGGTGAAGTAGGTCTGCAGACCCAGCAGGGAGTAAGCGGCGCGGATGACGCGGTTCAGCCCCGGTTCGTCCATGCCCATGTCGGCCAGGAAGACATCCTTGTCTTCGTCGTCCAGCTCAGCGATTTCTGCTTCCACGGCGGCGCAGACTGCGACCACGGGTGCGTTTTCGGCTGACGCGTATTCGCGAACGGCGTCAAGATGCGGATTGTTCTCGAATCCGTCTTCACGTACGTTGGCCACGTACATGCAACGCTTGCCAGTGATGAAGCAATATTGGCGGATCAGATCGTGTTCTTCGTCGGCCAGGTCAAGTGAACGAATGGCACGGCCTTCGTTCAGCACGGCAATCACTTTTTCCAGCACGGCCACCAGCTTGATGGCTTCCTTGTCGCCAGAGCGGGCCGTCTTCTGATGACGCTGCAAGGCTTTTTCGGCGGTACCGAGGTCGGCGAGCGCGAGTTCCGTGTTGATGACTTCGATGTCCGAAATGGGATCCACGCGGCCGGAGACGTGGACCACGTTTTCATCTTCGAAGCAACGCACCACGTGCACGACGGCATCGGTTTCGCGGATGTTGGCCAGGAATTGGTTGCCCAGGCCTTCGCCCTTGGAGGCACCCGCGACCAGCCCCGCGATGTCGACGAATTCCACAACAGCCGGCACCACGCGCTCAGGCTTCACGATCTCGGCGAGCTGGGCAAGCCGGGGGTCGGGTACTTCAACGACACCGACGTTGGGCTCGATGGTGCAGAAGGGATAGTTCTCGGCGGCAATTCCAGCCTTGGTCAGCGCGTTGAACAAAGTCGATTTACCTACGTTGGGCAAGCCAACGATGCCGCATTGCAGAGCCATGTATTCGTATATCCTGTAGTGGAGCCGGAAAGCGCGCCCGTCCTGCAATGAGCCCAAAAGGCCAGCGGCGAGCAAAGTTCTCCATTGTACAACCCTCGGGGTTGCAACCTGTACTTGCGGTGTCATGGACTTCAAGCAGATCGAAGCCTTCGTCTGGGTGGCCGAAATGGGCAACTTCCGGGTGGCCGCTGAAAAGCTGCACACCACCCAGCCGGCCATTTCGCAGCGCATCGCCGGCCTCGAGGCCTCGCTGGACGTCCGGCTCTTCGACCGCAGCGCACGCGGCATACGGCTCACCGAAAAGGGCCAGGAGCTGCTATCGCACGCGCGGCGCATCCTGACGATGCGCAGCGAGATGCTCGCCGCCGCCGGCCAGTCCAGCACCATACGCGGCCTCTTTCGCCTGGGCGTGGCCGAAACCCTGGTGCATACCTGGCTCCCCCAGCTCATGGATCGCCTGCATCGCCGGCATCCAGCGTTGGTCGTGGAAATCCAGGTTGATACCAGCCACACCTTGCGCACCCAGTTGTTGGGGCACCAGATCGACATGGCGATGCTGGTGGGCACATCAAATGATCCACGGGAGCAAAGCCTCTCGCTGGGAGCCTATTCCCTGGCGTGGATCGCCAGCCCCCGCCTACGTCTGCATGGACGCAACGTGCCGGTGAGCGAACTGGGCAACTACGCGGTCATTACCTATCCCGCGCATAGTGTCCCGCACCAGGCAGTAAAGCGAGTTCTCCAAGACGCCGGAGTGCATTCGCCCCGTATCTTCGCTAGCGCCTCGCTCAGCACGATCGTGCACATGACCAAACTGGGAATGGGCCCTTGCGTGATCGCGCCGGACGTCATCCCGGAAGAACTGGCTTCCGGAGGGCTGCGACTGATTAAGACCGACACGGTACTGCCCGAGATCGGGTTCCACGCTTGCTGGTTGGACTCGCCCGACGCCCATACCGCAAAGGTCGTGGCGCGGCTGGCTCAGGAAACGGCTCAGGACTATAGGCAGGGTTTACCCTAGATCGTGCCGGACGGCGCCTGATGAAATGGCCTAGCACGATACTGGAATTACTTTACATAACAATTACTTATGCTTATCTCATAAAAAAAGCTTATGAGCAAACATACTGATTAATAATTGGACACTGTCGACCGTATCGGCTGGAATCCTTCTACCCATCATCCCCGAAGAGGAGTGTACCGATGAAGAAACTAGTCACTGTCGGACTGGCTGCGGCAGCGTTCGCCGTTGCCGGCGCAGCCACCGCTCAGGAAAAAGTGGAAGGGCTGCCCAAAACGCAACTCCAGATCGCTGGAGGCCTTAGCAACCTCACGCTCTATCAGGAGCACGAGCAGCCGTTCTGGACGAAGACCATCCCGGAACTTTCGAACGGACAGGTAACGGCCTCGATCAAGGGGTTCAACGAAATGGGCCTGAAGGGTCCGGAAATCCTGCGCCTGATGTCGCAAGGCGTGATCCCGATCGGCACGTCGACGCTCGCGTACTTCGCCAGCGACAACCCCATCAATGAAGCCATCGACCTGGCCGGTCTGGCTCCCACGATGGAGATCGCCCGCGAGATCACCGAGGCATTCCAGCCCAAATACGAAGCCTTCTACGACAAGCAGAACATCAAGGTGCTCGGCTTTTCCTCCTACCCCGCGCAGGTCCTGTTCTGCAATGCCGAGGTACTGAAGCTGGCCGATCTCAAGGGCAAGAAGGTGCGCACGAGCAGCCGCACGCAAGCCGAGTTCGTGGAAGCATTCGGTGCAAGCAGCGTGACCATTCCGTTCGGTGAAGTGGTGCCCGCCTTGCAGAATCGCGTGGTCGACTGCGCCATTACCGGCTCCATGTCGGGTTATTCGGCCAAGTGGTACGAGGTCAGCACACACCTGTTCGCACTGCCCATCAACTGGAACCAGCAGATCCACGCCGCCAACAAGGCTTACTGGAACAAGCTCGATCCCAAGGTGCAGGAATTCATCGAGACCAATATGGATGCCCTGTTCGCCAACATCTGGGAAGCGGCCGGACGCGAAACGCAGGAAGGCTATGACTGCAATACCGGCGCTGAAGCCTGCACGCGCGACGTCAAGGGCAACATGACGCTGGTCGTTCCGTCCGAGGAGGACCAGGAGCTGCTGAAGAAGATGCTCAACGAGACGATCGTGCCGAAATGGGCCGCTCGCTGCTCGGATCAGTGCGTCAGCGACTTCAACGAGACCGTTGGCAAGGTCATCGGCGTCACTGCAAAGAAGTAAGTCGTTCCACATACGTAGAACGATCCACCCGGGACCGGCCATGCGCCGGTCCATCGCAAGCCTACCATCATGAACACTAACGATCGCTATCGCGCGCTGAGCCGACTGCTGGATGCCGCCACCCGGCTATCCCGCATCGCCATCTGGATCGCCGGCAGCCTGACGCTGGCAAGCGCCCTTTACATCTCCGCCGACGTCCTGATGCGGTTTTTCACCTCGCGTCCGCTGGGCGGCGCCGATGAGCTATCGGGCTATGCCTTCGCCATCAGCATCTCCTGGGCGTTGTCGTTTGCGACGCTGCAGCGCGCCAATATCCGGATTGACGCGCTCTACCAGTATCTGCCCGTCCGCGTGTCGGCCGTGCTGGACTGGATCGCTCTGGTAGTGCTGGCGGTGTTCATCGTGTACTGGACTCGTTACGCGGGCACGGTAGCCGGCCTGTCCTGGGACAACCAATCCACGGCCAACACCACGTTCGCTACCCCACTCTGGATTCCACAGTATCTGTGGCTCGCGGGGCTGGTATGGCTGTGCGTCGTACTCGCCCTGATGCTATTGCGTTCCACCATCGCCCTGGTGACCGGTGACTTCGATACCGTGAAGGCCGTATGCGGCGTACGCGGCACGCAGGAAGAAGCGCAAGCAGAAGCCGAATCCGGCCGCCGCCTCGTACAGGGAGATGCATGATGGTCGCCACCGCACTGATACTGTTGCTGGTACTGCTGGGCCTGAGCATCCCGGTGGGCGCCGCGCTGGGCACCCTGGGCCTCATCCTGGATCCCCTCTATTCCATGCTGCCGCTGACGCAGGCCCTGGGAGAAGTCTCGTGGTCCACCAGCACCGAATTCCTGATGGTGGCCATTCCGCTATTCATCCTGCTGGGCGAAATCCTGCTTCGCTCGGGTATTGCGGAAAAGATGTACGGCGCCATGAGCCTCTGGCTTTCCTGGCTGCCGGGCGGCCTGATGCACGCCAACATTGGCGCGAGTGCCTTGTTCTCGGCAACCTCGGGCTCCAGCGTTGCGACCGCGGCAACGGTCGGCACGGTTGCGATCCCGGAAATCAAGAAGCAGGGTTACAACGAGTCGCTATTCCTGGGCAGTATTGCCGCCGGGGGAACGCTGGGCATCCTGATCCCGCCGTCCATCAACCTGATCATCTATGGCGTGCTGACCAACTCGTCAGTACCCCGCCTGTATTTGGCCGGTATCCTGCCTGGCCTTCTGCTTTCCCTATGCTTCATGCTGGCCATCGCCATTGCCTGCATCCGGCGGCCCGCCTGGGGTGGACAACGAGTAAGCGCGCCTTGGAGCGAACGCTTCAAGAGCCTGATTCATCTTGTGCCGCCGCTTGGCATCTTCCTGGTTGTCGTCGGCTCGATCTACGCCGGCATTGCCACCCCGACCGAAGCAGCAGCGCTTGGCGTGGTGGGGGCGCTGATACTGGCCCTCTTCCAACGCCGGCTCAATCTTGCAATGCTGCGGGAAGCGCTCGAAGGCACGATGAAGTCCACGGCCATGATCATGCTGATTGTGATCGGCGCGGCCTTCCTGAACTTCATCATGTCCGCCACTGGCCTCACCAATGCCATCACCGCGGCAATTACCGGGCTGGGTGTCTCTCCGGTCTGGATGCTGTTGATTCTGGTGATTTTCTACCTGGTGCTGGGCTGCTTCATGGAAACACTGTCGATGATGATCACGACCATCCCGATTGTGGCGCCCATCATGATCGGCCTGGGTTATGACCCGATCTGGCTCGGCATCGTCATCATTATCCTGGTGGAATGCGCACTGATCACCCCGCCTGTGGGCCTTAACCTCTTCGTGGTGCAAAGCCTCCGTACGCATGGCAGCATGAACGACGTGATGAGGGGCGCCGCTCCCTTCGTCGTGATGATGCTCGCGCTCGTTGCCGTCCTCGCCATCTTCCCCGACATTGCCCTCTGGCTGCCGCGCGTCTTCGGTTGACGAGCGCCTCGCCTTCACTTACTGATAAAGATTATGAAGCTGAATTTTTCGTTGATGCCCGCCAACGGGCCTGTGCAGGAACAGTCGGTCGACTTTTCCCATTGCGTGATTGCCGGATGGGCGGGGCGTGACCACGCCGCCATCGAGCATCACATCGAAGAACTGGCTGCACTGGGCGTGCCGCGTCCCAGCAGCGTACCGCTTTACTACCGCGTAGCCGCGCAGCAGCTCACCCAGGATGAAACAGTCCAGGTCGTGGGCGAAGACAGCTCCGGCGAAGCCGAAGTCTTCCTGTTTTCTCATGGCGGCAAGCATTGGGTTTCGCTCTCCTCTGACCACACCGATCGCAAGCTCGAAGCGGTAAGCGTGGCCATGTCCAAACAGGTCTGCGCCAAGCCGGTCGCGCGTCAGGCGTGGGCCCATGAGGATGTCGCCGCACACTGGGACGCCCTCATCCTGCGTTCCTGGATCATCGAGGACGGCCAGCGAACGCTGTATCAGGAAGGCACACTGTCTTCGCTGCAGCCGCCGCTGGACCTGGTGGAGGGCTGCTTTGGCAGCCGCAGCATGCCCGCCGGAACCGGCATGACTTGCGGGACCGTCGCCGTGATTGGCGGCATCCGCCCGGCCGCTTCATTCCAGATGGAACTGGAAGATCCGGTACTACAACGCACCCTGCGGCATGAATACCGCCTGGATATCCTGCCCGTCATTGCCTGACACGCAACACCGGGCCCACCGATGAATCAAGGAAGCTCACCCATGCAGTTGCCGTCCCCCCTTCCCACCATTCAGGACCTCCAACGCCGGCTCGACGCCGGTGAGATCACTTCAGCAGAGCTCGTCGAGCAGGCGCTGGAGCGTATCGCTGATCCGGCTGGCGAAGGCAGCCGTGCCTTCACGGACGTCTGGGCGGACCAGGCACGTGCCGCTGCCAAGGCGTCCGACACGCTGCGTCAGGCGGGGCTGGCGCGCTCGCCCCTGGAAGGGCTGCCCATCTCGGTGAAGGACTTGTTCGATGTAGCCGGGCGTGTCACCAAAGCTGGATCGAAAGTGCGCCGCGACGCCGAGCCGGCGCAGGAGCACGCCACCGTGGTGGCAAAACTCCTGCAGGCCGGAGCGATCCTGGTGGGCCACACCAACATGACGGAATTCGCCTTTTCCGGCCTTGGTCTGAACCCTCACTATGGCACGCCAAGCAGTCCATGGGATCGCGGTAACCGCCGGATCCCGGGTGGTTCGTCCTCCGGCGCCGGGGTATCAGTGGCCGACGGCATGGCCGTCGCCGCGCTGGGCACCGACACCGGCGGCTCCATCCGCATTCCATCGGCATTCTGTGGGCTGACCGGCTTCAAGCCCACGGCAGCCCGCATCCCGGCGGAAGGCGCCTTCCCGCTTGCTGCCAGCCTCGAGTCCTCGGGCGCCCTTGCAGCATCGGTGACCTGCTGCGCCATTCTTGACGCCATACTTGCGGGGGAGGAGCCGGCGATCCCCGAAGCGCTGCCGTTGTCCAGCTTGCGCCTGGCTACCACATCGAGCCTGGTTCTTGACGGCGCCGATGACACCGTACGGACCACGTTCCAGGCCGCCCTGCAACAGCTACGCGACCACGGCGCACAAATCGAAGAGATCGAAATTCCGGAGTTCCTGGAACTGGCCCATATCAACCGCA
>JAJUGH010000076.1 GCA_029268265.1 Alcaligenaceae bacterium
CTTCCTGAGTCTGGGCTTTCGTCCGCTCTATATCTGCGGTTGCGCATGGGCTCTGGCTTCCGTCGCCATCTGGGTCTTCACGCCGGCGCTGATTCCTGCGCCTTTTTTTGCGGTGGCGTGGCACGCTCATGAAATGCTCTGGGGCTTCATCGCAACCATTGCCGTCGGCTTCCTGCTAACGGCAAGCGCCACCTGGACGGGTTTCAACCCCATGCAGGGCGCGCCGCTCGCCGTAATTACCGGCGCCTGGGCCGGCGCACGCGTGGCCTACCTGATCGGCGGCACGCCGGCCTTCATCGTTGGCATGGTGCTGGAGAGCATCTTCTTTGCTTATAGCGCGCTGAAGCTGATGCAGGTCATGCTCAAGGGCAAAAGCGTGCGCAACTACGGAATCCCGCTGCTGGTTCTGGGCCTGGGCGCGAGCAACGTGCTGTTCCTGCTGGCTACCTTGAAGGGCGATTACCTCATGGTGATCGACCGCTTCAACACCGGCATGCTGTTCATGGCCGTACTCACGATTCTCATCGCCAGGCGCGTCATTCCGTTCTTCGCCGGGCGCATGGTGCCGGGGCTCGACATTCCCATGCTTGCCACCAGCGGCAGGGTGCAGCTCGCCATTGGCGGCATCGCCATCATCGCGGGCCTGGCCGGTTTGCACACCATCATGGCCGTCGCGCTTGCCGTCGTCGGCGTTATCGGCCTGTATCAGGTGTGGCGCTGGAAACCGTTTTCGGTGCTGCACAAGCCCATGCTGTGGATCCTGTACCTGGGGTATTTCGCTCTGGCGCTGGGCCTGCTCGCCGCCGCGGCGCACCTTGCCGGCCTCGGCGGTGTCCTGCTCACACGGGCGGCCACCCATGTTCATATCATCGGCATGGGCGGATTCGCCGTGCTCATTATTGGCATGGTCACACGAACGGCGCTGGGCCATACGGGGCGGCCTCTGGCGCTGGACCGCTCCATGCTCGCAAGCTACTGGCTGATGGTGGCCGCTGTGGTGTTGCGCCTGGCAGCGCTGGTGCCGCTCGCCTTCAGCGGTTCGCTGCTGCATGCGGCCGCCACTGCCTGGATTGCCAGCCTGGGGCTCTACCTGTACCGTTACGTTCCCATATTGATACGGCCTCGCGCCGACGCACCGGGCGCCTCCGGCCGCGTGCGTAACACCGCCGCTCCTGCCGCCCCGGCCGGGCGCCACTGACGTTCCAAGGATTTCACCGCCATGCGACTCACCGCAATGACCGACTACTCGATGAGGCTGCTCATGTATCTGGGCCGCCATCCCGAGCGGCTTTGCACCATCGCCGAAATCGCCCGAGCCCATGGCATTTCGGAACCGCACCTGATGAAGATCACGCATCGGCTGGCGCAGGCAGGCTGGATCGAAACGACCCGGGGTAAGAACGGCGGCATGCGCCTGGCCCGCCGACCCGAAGACATTTCTTTGGGCGCAGTGGTGCGCGACATGGAGAACGACCTGGCCCTGGTGCAATGCCTGGGCGGGACAAGCGATTGCATTCTGGCGGGCCAGTGTGGACTGACAGGAATCATGCAAGGTGCGCTGGACAAATTCATGGCGCACCTGGACGGCTATAGTCTGGCCGACATCCTGCCGCCGGCCATTCCGATTCAGATCACGTCGCAGCGTACCGTGACGGGATGCGATCGCAGTACGGCGATTACGGCGTCATCGACCTTGCCTTCGATATCCGAAACCACGTAGCCGATGGGGCCGCGCGTCTGCAGGTGTTGTGCAACGATGTTCAGGCCATGTTCCGCCACCAGGCTGCTGAGCGCGCCCATGGCGCCCGGGACGTTACGGTGCACGTGCAGGATCCGGGCGTTGCCGGCAGGCGGCTGATAGGACACCTCGGGAAAATTGACTGAGCCCTTCGTCGCCCCAGCCTTTAGATACGCCACCAGTTTCTCGGCCACTTCGCGGCCAATGTTCTCTTGCGATTCCTGCGTGCTGCCCCCGATGTGCGGGGTCAGGATCACGTTGGGCATGCCCCGCAAGGGGCTATCCAGCGGCTCGTCCTTGCTCTTCGGTTCCGTAGGGAAGACATCGAGCGCCGCGCCCGCGATGTGACCGCTCTGCAGTGCGGCATGAAGGGCGTCGATGTCCACCACGGTGCCGCGGGACGCATTGATGAGGATGGCCCCGGGCTTCATGACCGCAAGCGTCTGCTCGTTGATCAGCGTGCGCGTGGACTTTCCTCCCGGCACGTGCAAGGTCACCACGTCGGACTGGGCTAGCAAGCGCTTGAGCGAGGGCGAAGGCTTCGCATTTCCACGCGGCAGCTTCGCTTCGACATCGTGGAAAATCACGTTCATGCCGGCCATCTCCGCCAGCGTGCCCACCTGTGAACCGATGTTCCCGTAGCCGACGATCCCGAGCGTCTTGCCGCGAATCTCGAAGGCGCCGTCTGCGGTCTTGTCCCAGAAGCCCTGATGCACGCGGAAGTTCTTTTCGGGTATCCGCCGCAGCAGAAGAATGGCTTCGCCCAGCACCATTTCCGCAACGGAACGTGTGTTTGAAAACGGTGCATTAAAGACCGGCACGCCATGCGCCAGCGCGGCATCGAGGTCGACCTGGTTGGTTCCGATGCAGAAGCACCCGATGACTTGCAGGTCGGGATTGGCGGCAATGAGCTCGGCATCAAGCTGCGTACGAGAGCGGATTCCCACCACCTGGGCGCCACGCAAAGCGTCGCGCAACGCTTCCGTAGGCAGGGCCGATGCGTGCGTGATAATGTCTTCGTAGCCTGCTGCCGTAAAGACTTCCCGTGCGCTTGGGTGGATGTTCTCGAACAAAACGATACGTGCCATCAAACCGACTCCATACAAGTGAACATTAATTGTGAACGATTTCTGCGCTGACTGCAGGGACAACCCTTAGATCGACGCAACATTGCCCCGTATCCGCCATGAGCGAACTAGACGACTTCGTCCGCCACCGGCCCCGCCTGCTGGCGCTGGCCTACCGCATGTTGGGCAGCCACGCCGACGCGGAAGACGTCGTGCAGGACGCCTGGCTACGCTGGAGCAATGCCGCTCACGAATCAATCGAGTCTTCCGAAGCGTGGCTCATCACCGCGGTGACCCGACTGTCCATCGACCGCCTTCGCGCCTTGCGTCGTGAACGGGAAGGCTATGTGGGGTTCTGGTTGCCTGAGCCCGTGGTGACGGTTGATGAGCGGACCCCGGAAGCCGCGAGCATGCTGGCCAGCGATGTCTCTTACGCCATGCTGTGGATGATGGAACGACTGAGCCCGCTCGAGCGGGCGGCGTTCCTGTTGCGTGAAGTCTTCGACCGCGACTACGCCGAGATCGCCGCTGCACTGGATAAAAGCGTGGCGGCATGCCGGCAGCTCGTTCATCGCGCATCCCGGCATGTCCGCAACCATGAGCGCCGCTACACGGTAGACCATGCGGCTCAACGCAAGCTGCTGGAACAGTTCATCGCGGCGGCACAAAACGCCGATATGCAGACGCTACAGGCGCTGGTATCCGCCGATGCGGAACTGGTGGGCGACGGCGGAGGCAAAGTGCCTTCCTTCCGCCATGTGTTGCGTGGCAGCGAAGAGATTGCCAATCTCTATTCCTTCATGTCGCGCAAGTATGGTTCACGCGTGAGCTACTGCATCGTGCAGGTGAACGGAATGCCGGGCCTGTCTCGGCATGTGGATGGCAAGCTTGAATCAGTACAGGCCTGTATCACTGACGGCATAGCCATAACCGGCCTGTACGTGGTGCGAAATCCCGACAAGCTGGCAAATATCTTCGCCGCGGATGTCACAAGCGTGCATGCTCAATCGTCTTGATGATAAGGGCCGCAATGGGTGGCCCGTTCAAGAGGATGCATACATGTCGCAATCTGTTCGCCTGCCTTATTACAAGCTCGCACCCGCAGCCTTTCAGAAGATGCTGGAGCTGTCTGCCGTATTGCATGAAAGCTCGCTGGGCCGTCGCCTGGTCGATCTCATCTTCCTGCGGGTATCCCAGATAAACGGCTGCGCCTTCTGCATGGACATGCATTGGCGCGATCTGATCGCGCACGGCGCCGATGCGCGGGAGCTCAACACGCTGGCTGGTTGGCGAGAATCACCGTTTTTCACCGAACGGGAGCAGGCCGCTCTGCACTGGGCCGAGCTGATTACCCGCGTGCCGCAAACCGATGCCAGCGACGAGGAATACGCGAGGGTGCGCCAGCATTTCTCGGAGACGGAAGTCGCGGAGCTCGGGTTCACCATTTCAACCATCAACGCATGGAACTTGCTGAACGTGGGCTTTCGTAACCCCGTGGCGCGCACTCCGGCAACATAAGGCGCACTCCGGAAATATAATGTGGGGGTGGAGGACGACCTCCCCCATTCCGGGAAGCATGTCGGGACGGCCCGATTCTCATATGGAGAGTCATATGGCTTGGGCCATTCTCGTTCTTGCAGGGCTTCTGGAAATCGTGTGGGCCTACACCATGAAGCTGTCGCACGGCTTCAGCCGGATGGGTCCCACCATCATCACGTTGGTCGCCATGGTGGCCAGCTTTGCCCTGCTTTCACACGCAATGCGCTCGCTTCCGCTAGGCACCGCCTATACGGTTTGGACGGGCATCGGCGCCGTAGGTGCCTTCCTTCTGGGCATCATGGTGCTCAACGAGCCGGCCAATCTGCTGCGCATCATCGCCGCCGTCATGATTGTGGGCGGGCTCATTCTGATGAAGATCGCTACACCCTAGGCAGAGCCGGCACGTTGGGCCAGCGCCTTTTGCATGATGAAGTCGATCAGTATCGACAAGGCCCGGGGATGTTGTCGGTTCGGCATATACACCATGTATACATTCATCCCGTAGATGCTCAGTTGCCAGGCATCGAGCGCGGTGACGACCGCGCCCGTCTGCACGTCGTCCTGCACCATATAGCCCGGCAGCAAGGCGACGCCCAGGCCGCCCAGCATGGCATCACGCAGGAAAGGGTAGTTGCGCGAGATGACGGTGGGCTGCAACGGCACCACCTCTCGCTGTCCATCACGATAGGCCGAGAGACGTAGCGGCCTGCCTGCCACCGTGGCCGCAATCACTGGTGAATGCGCCAGTTCCCCGGGCTCGGCCGGCATGCCGTGCTGTTCGGCGTAGTCAACCGAGGCACAGGCGACATAGCGCACCTGCCCCAACTCGCGAGCCACCAGGCTTTGTGGCGGCGAAGGCAGGATGCGTAGCGCAATGTCGACCTCATCACGCAAGAGATCGTCCACCGTGTTTTCGAACAGCACATCCATGATGATGTCGGGATAGTTGCGCTTGAATTCGACCAGCCAAGGGGTGAGCACGAACTTTCCGTAGCCGCTGGGCGCACTCAGCCGCACCCTGCCCTGCGGCAACTGCCCCAAAGTCTGCACCGACTCACGGGCTGCAATGAGCTCATCTCGCAGATTGCGTCCGTGCTGGTAGAGCTTCAGGCCGAGCTCCGTCGGCTCCACGCGGCGCGTGGTGCGACGCACCAGTTGCATGCCCACGGAGCGCTCGAGCTGCGCCAGGTGATAGCTGACATTGGCCCGCGTCATCTTCAGCCGCCGCGCGGCTTCGCTCAGGTTGCCGGCGTCCAGAATATCGACCAGCAGGGTCAGGGATTTCATGTCCATGGGCGCGATTGTCAAATGGCGATTGACTCAATGTCAACGGCTTATGGAATTGTCAAACATGGTTTGCTGCGAAAGAATAAACGGCGCACATCAGGAGGCATGATCATGGATCTCGGATTCAGCGCCGAAGAAGAAGCATTTCGTGAAGAAGTCAGGGCCTTCCTGGCTGATCGACTTCCCCAGGAGCTCGCCCATAAAGTGCGCAGCTGCCTGCGGCTGTCCAAAGCCGATCACGAAACCTGGCATGCCATCCTGAACGAAAAAGGTTGGCTGGCCAGCCACTGGCCACGCGAATACGGCGGCACTGGATGGAGCCCGGTCCAGAGCTTCATCTTTGAAAACGAATGCGCCATGGCCGCCGCCCCACGCATTGTTCCCTTCGGCGTAAGCATGTTGGGGCCGGTGCTCATCAAGTACGGTACCGAGGCGCAGAAGCAATACTGGCTGCCGCGCATCCTGGACGGTTCGGACTGGTGGTGCCAGGGCTATTCCGAGCCGCAGGCGGGATCCGATCTGGCCTCCTTGAAGACGAGTGCGGTGCGCCACGGCGACCACTATGTCGTGAACGGCCAGAAGACCTGGACCACCCTGGGGCAACACGCCAACATGATGTTCTGCCTGGCCCGGACGCGCCACGAGGGCAAGCCGCAGGAAGGCATCAGTTTCCTGCTGATCGACATGAAAGCCCCCGGCGTGGACGTACGACCCATCATCACGCTCGACGGCGAACACGAGGTTAACGAGGTCTTTCTATCGGACGTTCGCGTACCGCTCGATAACCTGGTGGGTGAAGAGAATCGCGGGTGGACCTGCGCCAAATACCTGCTCACCTATGAGCGCAGCAATATTGCGGGAGTCGGGCTGTCTGCCGCGGCGCTGGCACGCCTGAAGGAAATCGCGCAGCGCCGCATGAAGAACGGCGTGCCGTTGCTCCACGATCCGCTCTTTGCCGCCCGCGTGGCCCGCGTGGAAATCGAACTGGAGAACCTGCGCACGACCAACTTGCGGGTGGTCGCCGGGCTGACCGCGGGCAGTGCACCCGGAGCAGAAAGCTCGATGCTGAAAATCCGGGGGACCCAGATTCGTCAGGAGATCGCCTCGCTCACCCGACAGGTCTGGGGCCCGCACGCCAGACCGTACATTGCGCCTGCATTCGAAGACCAGCACGAAAGCACACCGCTGCCCGACACCGACGGGGCCGAGCACGCCGCTGCGCACTATTTCAACACCCGCAAGCTGTCGATTTTCGGCGGCTCCAACGAGATACAGAAGAACATCATCGCAAAGATGATGCTCGGCCTCTAGAAGTCAGGAAGCACCATGGATTTCACGCACACTGATGACCGCCGCATGCTGGCAGACACGTTGAACCGCTACATCGGCAAACAGTATGGGTTCAGCGTACGCGATAAGAACGCACGGTCGACACGAGGCTACAGCGCGGAATTCTGGATGCAGTATGCCGAACTTGGCGCCATTGGCGCGCTGTTCCATGAGGTCGACGGCGGCTATGGCGGCGCCGGCTTCGATATTCTCGTGGTGTTCGAAGCGGTGGGCCGCGGTCTTGTGACGGAGCCTTTCCTGGGAGCACTGATGGCCGGCACGGCAGTGGCCCGCGGCGGGTCGCGCACCATGAAATCAGCGCTGCTTCCGCCCCTGATGGAAGGCCGAAGCACCGCCGCATTCGCCCACACCGAACCGGCCTCCCATCATGAGTATGCGCTCGTACGTACGCGCGCCACACGCGACGGTGACGGCTGGAGACTCGACGGCACCAAGACCGTCATTGACGGGGGCGAGCACGCCGACTGGTTTGTCGTTACGGCGCGCAGTTCCTGCGAAGAACACGACATGGACGGCATCTCGATTTTCGTGGTGCCCGCCGACACCCCGGGCCTGCGCAGCCGAGGCTATCCGCTCATCGACGGCGGTCGGGCCGCCGACGTCGAATTCAATGCCGTACGGGTCGGCCCAGATGCGCTGGTGGGCAAAGCAGATGAAGGTTACCCCGTGCTTGAGTACGCCATTGGTCGAGGCGTGCTGGCGCTCTGCGCCGAAGCCCTCGGTGCGCTGGACGTTGCGCGTGACGCGACTCTGGAATACCTGCAGACGCGCCGCCAGTTCGGTGTACCGATTGGCCACTTCCAGGCATTGCAGCATCGCATGGCCGACCTGCTTCTTGAGATCGAGCAAGCCCGTTCCGCCGTGATCAACGCCGCGGCCATGCTGGACCACCCTGCCCGTGCCGCACGCGAGCGTGCACTGTCGGCAGCCAAGTACACCATCGGGCGGGTGGGCACGATGGCCGCCGAAGAATTCATCCAGCTGCACGGCGGCATCGGCATGACATGGGAACTGCCGTTGGCCCATTACGCCAAGCGGCTCGTAATGATCGACCACCAACTTGGAGACGCCGACCACCATCTCGAACGCTACATCGCTGCACAACAAAACGACAAGGAGACAAACCATGCACACATCGATTGTTCATAGGCGCCGGTTGCTTTGCGCGATGGCTTGCGCCGTTGGGATGCTTGTTGCCCCCGGCGCGCAGGCCGAAACCGACTTCCCCACCAAGCCCATCACACTCATTGTCCCGTGGCCGGCGGGCGGCTCCACCGACCGGCACCTTCGCGCGCTGGCGCAGGAAGCGTCCAAGGAACTGGGGCAGCCGGTGGTGGTGGAGAACCGCCCGGGGGCCGGCGGCACGCTGGGACCCAGCACCATGGCCCTCTCGGCCAAGCCCGACGGCTACACCATTACTCAATACCCGCTCGGTCTGCTGCGCATGCCCCACATGCAGAAGACCAACTACCACCCGATCGATGACTTCACCTTCATCATCGGCTTGTCGGGCTACACCTTCGGCTTCACGGTACGTGCCGACTCCCCGTTCAAGACTTTCGATGACTACATTGAAGCGGCACGGCAGAAGCCCAATACCATCGACTATGGCTCCACCGGAATCGGATCGTCGCCCCATCTGCTCCTGGAAGAAATAGCAATCAACGCTGACGTGAAGCTGGTCCACATCCCCTTCAAGGGGAACGCCGACATGCAGCAGGCGCTGCTGGGCGGGCACATCATGGCGCAGAGCGATGCCACCGGCTGGGACCAATTCGTCGACTCGGGCCGCATGCGCCTGCTCGTGACCTTCGGCGAAGAGCGCACCAAGCGCTGGCCGGACGTCCCGACCGCCAAGGAGCTTGGCTATGGCGCCGTATCCAGCTCTCCATACGGACTCGCCGGGCCGAAAGGCATGGACCCGGCCGTCGTGAAGAAGCTGCACGATGCCTTCGAGAAAGCGTTGTATAGCCAGCAAAGCATGGACATCATGAAACAGCTGAACCAGGAACCGAACTACCGGAACAGCGAAGACTATCGCCAGTGGGCAATGGAGACCTTCGAGAAGGACAAGGCCCTGATCGAACACCTTGGACTCAGCGCACGATAACGGCCACGCCGACATAGATGGCCGATGCGTTTCACCGATAAGGAGGAAGCAATGAAGAATTCAATCAGAACCGGGGCGGGTGTCCTGGGCACCGTGCTGGCCCTGTTTGCCGGCAGCGCGTATGCCCAAGCTGGCGACTGGCCAAACCGTAGTGTGGAAGTGATCGTGCCCTATACGCCGGGTGGGGCCACCGATACAGTGACCCGCGCCGTGACGGAGCGGCTTTCCCAGCGCCTGGGGCAGACCTTTGTGGTGACAAACCGGCCTGGCGCCAACGCCACCATCGGCACCGGACAAGCCGCGCGAGCCAAGCCTGATGGCTACACCTTCGTGGCCGTGCTCGCAGCCCATGCGGTCAATCCTCACCTGTACGATCTGACCTACAGCGATGATGACTTCACGCCCGTCGCCCACATTGCGGATCTCCCGTTATTCCTTTTCGTGGCGAAAGACCTGCCGGTGAACACGCTGCAGGAACTGGTGGAATACGGCAAAGCCAATGACGGCAAGCTCACCTATGCATCCAGTGGCACCGGCTCGAGCGCGCACCTGACGGGAGCCAACTTCTCGCACCAGGCCGGCTTCAAGATGACGCACGTTCCCTACAAGGGCAGCGCGCCCATCCTTACCGATCTGCTGAGCGGACGGGTGTCGATGGTGTTCGATCCCATTCTCGTGCCCATGCAGTACGCCAAGCAAGGTGAGCTCAAGGTCCTGGCCATCACCTCGCCGGAACGCTGGCCGGACGAGCCGGACATTCCTACGGTGGCCGAATCGGGCTTTCCGGGCTTCGCCATGAATTCATGGGTGGCCTTGCTCGCACCGGCCGGCACCCCTCAGGAGATCGTCGACAAGGTCGCCAACGAAATCATCGAAATTGCCAAGGAGGACGATATCGGCCAAGGTTTCAAGGCGGCGGGCTTTGTTCCGGTGGGCGCTGGACCGGCGGACCTGAAGGCACTGATTGAGCGCGACTCCAAGATGTACGGAGAAATCATCAAGCGCGCCAATATCACGGTGAACTGACGCGCATCATGGTGAGCCGAAGCGCGCGCCGATCCCGAGCCGGTGCCGGTAGAATGAAAGGGTGAAATCCGGCTTGTCGCCTGGAGCATCACAAACAGGAGACAAAAGTTGAATAACACCCAAATCGGGCGCTGGTATTTCGGTTGGAATATCGTTGCCGCTTCGGCCATCCTCACCTTGCTTACCGTCGGGCTGCGCATGAGCATCGGCCCGTTCTTTTTGCCCATTGCCGAAGACCTCGGCTTCAGCCGCAGTCTTCTTGCCACGATCGTGGCGGTGGGCATGCTCTTCTACGGAATCGGAATGCCGTTCGTGGGACAGATGGTGAACAATTGGGGTACACGCAACGTCATGCTGTTGGGCACGGCGATGATCATGGTGGCGCTCGTCTGGACGGTCATGGCCACCGGGCCCATCAGCTTCCTGCTGTCGTTCGGAATCCTGCTGTCTTTGGGGCTGTCCTTTGTCAGCCCGGTCGCGTTCACGCCGCTGATTGCACGCTGGTTCACCCGCCAGCGGGGCGCCGCCCTTTTCTTTCTCTCCACCGGCTCCATGGCAGGCATTGCCCTCATCACCCCTGCGCTGGGCATGGCAATTCCGATATGGGGATGGCGGGAAACGCTCATCGGCTTCGGTGTGGCCATGGCCATCATCACGGTTCCGCTGGC
>JAJUGH010000077.1 GCA_029268265.1 Alcaligenaceae bacterium
AGAGCGCCACGGACAGCCTGAATGCCTTCGTGGTCTGGATGGCGCTGCCCGCCCTGCTGTTTCAGGCGATGGCCCAGATCACCTGGGAAGAAATCCGCCAGCCCGGTTATATCGCCGGGTCCGCCATCGCCATGGCGGTGGTGTTCGGGTTCTCTTACTTCACCGACCGCTGGAAGGGCCGGCGGCTGGCAGACGCCAGCATCACCGGCCTGGCCGCCGCCTACGGCAATGCAGGCTACATGGGCATTCCGCTGTGCATCATGGTGCTCGGCGAAGCCAGCCTGCCCGCGGTCATCATCGTCACCTTGCTGACGGCCTGTGTGCTGTTCGCATTCAGTATCGTGCTCGTGGAAGTAGACCTTCAACGGTCGGCGACCATCGGCGCCACGCTGCGCAAGGTGGGCCTGGCGGTGCTGCGCAACCCGCTCGTCTGCGCACCGATTGCGGGGCTCATTGTCTCCGGTAGCGGCCTCACCTTGCCGGCCGCCCTCCTGCAGTTCACCACCTTGCTGGGTGCCGCCGCAAGCCCTTGTGCGCTCGTCACCATCGGGCTGTTCCTTTCTCAGGGCAGCGCCTCTGATCAGCGCGGCACTGTATGGCGCATCGTGTACCTGAAGCTGCTGGTCCACCCCTTCCTGACGTTTGTGCTGGTCACCTGGGTGTTCGACATGCCCCCCATGTGGGCAAGCGCGGCGATTCTTCTTGCCGCCTTACCGGTGGGCACGGGCCCCTTCATGGTAGCCAAGCTCTATGGACGCGAACCGGCCGTAACATCCGAAGCCACTTTGCTATCGACCGTGCTTTCGGTCATCACCGTGACGCTGCTGGTGGGATGGCTGACGCAGACCCCATCGGTTTAGACCTCTGGGTAGCTAATCTATCACCGTCCTCCGTCCCGTCTTGTACTTTTTGTACAAGGTATTTTGACTTTCAGAGCGTTGAGGACGCCTTCCGCGCGCTCCATAATAGCTGCATGCCCGAAACAGGATCGGGGCGGCGCCGCCCGTGCGCACGCATCCATGACGATACGAGGAGTCACCATGACAGAACGCATCACCCGGCACCGCTTGCAGGTCGCCGCCGAACTGAACGAGTTCATCGAAACCGAAGCCCTGCCCGGCACCGGTGTCGATCCGGCAAGCTTCTGGTCCGGCTTCGATGCCCTGGTGCACGACCTCGCCCCGCGCAATCGTGAACTGCTGGCCGAGCGCGACCGTCTGCAGGCCCGTATCGACGAATGGCATCGTTCCAATCCGGGCCCCATCACGGATGCGGATGCCTATGAAGCGTTTCTGCGGGAAATCGGCTACCTGAAGCCTGAGCCCGACGAAGTGCGGCTGGCGACTTCGAACGTCGACGCGGAATTCTCGCAACAGGCCGGGCCGCAGCTGGTGGTTCCGGTCACCAACGCCCGCTACGCATTGAATGCCGCCAATGCACGCTGGGGCAGCCTTTATGATGCGCTTTACGGCACTGATGCCATTTCTGAAGAAGGTGGCGCTCAGCGCGCCGGCGGCTACAACCCGGTGCGTGGCGACAAGGTCATCGCCTACGCCCGCCGCTTCCTTGATGACACCATTCCGCTGCAGTCAGGTACACACGCCGATGCCACGCGCTACGCCATCACTGACGGCCAGCTGCAGGTGGCCCTGAAAGACGGTAGCCAGACCGGTCTGGCAGACCCTGCCGCGCTGCTCGGCTATCGCGGCGACCCGCAGAATCCGGAAGCCATCGTGTTCCGTCACCATGGCCTGCACTTCGAACTGCAAATCGATTACGAGCACCCCATCGGCAGCCAGGATGCGGCCGGCGTGAAGGACATCGTGATGGAATCCGCCGTCACGACCATCATGGATTGCGAAGACTCCGTCGCCACCGTCGACGCCGAAGACAAGGTGCTGGCCTACCGCAACTGGCTGGGCCTGATGAATGGCACGTTGGCGGAACCGGTCAGCAAGGGCGGCAAGACCTTCACCCGCCGCCTCAACCCCGATCGCCAGTACACGGCGCTCGACGGTTCCGAAGCCACCCTGCCCGGGCGCTCGCTCATGCTGGTGCGTAACGTCGGTCACCTCATGACGAACCCGGCCGTGCTGCTTGCCGATGGCCAGGAGATCCCTGAAGGTATCATGGACGCAGTCATCACCTCGCTGATCGCCATGCACGACCTGCAGCGCCGCCAGAATTCTCGCGCCGGATCCGTCTACATCGTGAAGCCCAAGATGCACGGGCCCGATGAGGTCGCCTTCGCCAACGAGCTGTTCACCCGTGTCGAAGGCCTGCTGGGCCTGGAGCGCAATACGCTCAAGATGGGCATCATGGACGAAGAGCGCCGCACCAGCGTGAACCTGAAGGCCTGCATCGCCGCGGCGCGGGAACGCGTCGCGTTCATCAACACCGGCTTCCTGGACCGCACCGGCGACGAAATCCACACCTCGATGGAGGCGGGCCCCATGGTGCGCAAGGGCGACATGAAGCGCACCACATGGATCGACTCCTACGAGCGCAACAACGTGCAGACCGGCCTGGCTTGCGGGCTGCGCGGCCATGCGCAGATCGGCAAGGGCATGTGGGCCATGCCGGACCTGATGGCCGACATGCTGGAACAGAAAATCGGCCACTTGAAGGCCGGCGGCAACACGGCCTGGGTTCCGTCTCCCACGGCGGCCACCCTGCATGCGCTTCATTACCATCAGGTCGATGTGCAGCAAATCCAGATCTCGATGGAAGGCCGCACTGAATCCTTGCTGCGCGGCATTCTCGAGATCCCGGTGGCGCGCGACACGAACTGGTCGGCCGAAGAGATCCAGCAGGAGCTCGACAACAACGCCCAGGGCATCTTGGGCTATGTCGTGCGCTGGATCGACCAGGGCGTGGGTTGCTCCAAGGTGCCTGACATCCACGACGTCGGCCTCATGGAAGACCGTGCCACGCTGCGCATCTCCAGCCAGCACATGGCCAACTGGCTGCGCCACGGTATCGTGAGCCGCGACCAGGTCATGGAAACCATGCAGCGCATGGCGGCGGTGGTGGATCGCCAGAACGCCGGCGACCCGGCCTACCAGAATATGGCCGGTAACTTCGAAGGCTCAGCCGCCTTCCAGGCTGCATGCGACCTGGTGTTCAAGGGGCTGGAGCAGCCCAACGGCTACACCGAGCCGCTGCTGCATGCATGGCGTCAGAAGGCCAAGGCGAAGTCGTCGGCGACTGTTTGATACGCCATCTCAGCCGAAGTGGAGCGGCCCCGGGCAGAACGCCTCGGGGCCGTTTTCAGTTGTGCAGCTGTGCGCTGAGCCCTCAGCGATAGGTGCCAACACCTGACGCGCACGTTGCCCAATGTGGAAGCCTCCGCTCCAAGCGAGCCTGGTCTCCATTTTTTCGGATGCCGGATGCCGGCCAAGGCAATGTCCATGCGGGCGTGCGAATAATGCGAACCAGTCGTTTGAACATTTGAACTGGAACCACGCACGTCGCTGCCCGTAGACTGACCCTTGCTTTTCCAAGGGGGCAGAAATGATTGCACAGGCTCTGAGCGGCATACGCGTCGTGGACTTATCACGCATCCTCGCGGGTCCGTGGTGCACGCAAAACCTTGCCGACCTCGGTGCAGAGGTGATCAAGGTGGAAAGGCCCGGCGCCGGAGATGACACCCGCGGCTGGGGCCCTCCTTATCTTGAAGCGCCGGACGGCCAGACCATGTCCGCCTACTTCATGTGCTGCAACCGCGGCAAGCGGTCGGTATGCCTGGATTTCAAAACGGAAGAGGGACGCGCCCAGCTGCTTGAGCTGATCCGTGACGCCGATGTGCTGGTGGAAAACTACCGTGCCGGCACGCTCAAGCGATACCAGCTCGATTACGAGACCCTTTCTGCGGTGAACCCGCGACTCGTGTACGCGTCCATCACCGGGTATGGGCAGACCGGACCGAAGGCACATCGACCGGGGTACGACTACATATTCCAGGGCCTGGGCGGCCTCATGAGCTACACCGGCCATCCAGAGGGGATGCCCGGCGCCGGGCCGTTGCGTACCGGCGTCGCCGTCGTGGATGTGACCACGGGCATGTATGCAACGTCGGCCATCCTGGCAGCGCTATTTCAGCGACAGAACACGGGCCTGGGGGCATGGCTCGATTTGTCTCTCATGGACGTCGCCGTGGCAATGAACGCGAATCAGGCCACGAACTATCTCGTATCGGGGAAAAGCCCGGAACGCACCGGTAACGCTCATCCGAATCTGGCGCCGTATGAAGTCTTCCGCGCCTCGGACAGCTACTTCATTCTGGCGATCGGGAACGACACCCAGTTTGCGCGGTTCACCGAATTCTGTGGCCGAGCCGACCTGGCTACCAATCCCTTGTACGCCACCAATAGCGGCCGCATACAGAACCTCGCCTCCCTGCGGGGCATCCTGGCCGACATCATTGCGGAGCATCCGCGCGACTACTGGACCGCGGCGCTCGACCAGTTGGGTATCTCATGGGGTGCCATCAACTCGCTTGAAGAAGTCTTCAATGACGAGCAAGTCCAGCATCGCGGCATGCTGCAGAGGGTCCACCACCCCGTCCTCGGGGAAGTCAGGCTGGTTGCGAACCCCATGTTGTCTCGCGAAAGCCGCCAAAGCACCCAAGCCGAGCCGCCGCCGCTACTCGGCGAACATACGCACCTATTGTCAGACCTGGCGAGGTAGCCAGGCCATTTGATCTTCAAGGAGACACCTACATGAAATCGAAGTTCATGCTGCCATGGGCAGCTTCCGTTGCCATGGGCGCGGCGCTCGCCACAGCCGCACCTGCCGCTCTTGCAGCGTATCCCGAGCGACCGGTACAACTGATCGTTCCTTATGCACCTGGCGGTGCGACAGACCTGATCGCCCGTATCGTTGCGCCGCGCCTTGGCGATGCGCTGGGCCAGCCGGTGGTCATCATCAACCGCCCGGGTGCCGGCGGAGCCATCGGCAGCGTCTCGGCCGCGCGTGAAAAGCCGGACGGCTATACGATCGTCATGGCAGTGGAAAGCTCGCACGCCGTGAACCCGAGCGTGCAGTCCAACCCTGCGTACGACCCGTTAAAGGACTTTGCTCCCATCAGCAACCTGGCCAATGTGCTGGGCGTGCTGGACATCAACGGCAAGTCGCACATCACCACATTCCAGCAGCTGGTGGACGAACTCAAGGCGGATCCGGACAAGTTCACGTTCGGCTCTTCCGGCAACGGCGGGTATAGCCATTTGTTTGGCGAGCGTTTCAAGAGCGCCACCAAAACCGACATGCTGCACGTTCCGTACAAGGGTCTGGGTCCCGCGCTGACCGACTTGCTCGCCGGTCAAATCGACGTGGTATTCGACAATCTGCCGTCTTCCGCCGGGCACATTGAATCGGGCGGCTTGCGCGCCCTGGCCGTTGCTGCCCCAGAGCGCGTACCGCAATTCCCCGACGTTCCCACCTACGCCGAAGTCGGCTATCCAGAGCTCAACACACCCTCCTGGTACGGATTGGCAGCCCCCGCCAACGTACCCGAGGATGTTCTTGAAACCCTGAATCAGGCAGTGAAGAAGGCGTTGGAAGACCCGGAAGTCGTGAAGCAATTCGAGCAGCAGGGGGCCGTGCCGCAATACACGTCGCGCGAAGAGTTCGCCAAGATCATTCGCGAGTCCAACGAGCGCTGGCAGCAAGTGGTCGCCGACATCAACTTTGAGAAGCTCTGAGCAGGCAAATCAGATGAACGAAAGCAATTGGTCATATCACGCGGACCTTTCCGTCGATAGCCGCGGCATTGCGACGTTGAAGATCGCCAACGCGAAAAGCCTCAACATCCTGGGCACTCCGGTCATCAAGAGCTTGCAGCGTGCGCTCGCGGAAGTCGCCGCGAATCCCGAAGTGCGCGTGCTGATCATGCGCGGCGATGGCGACAAAGCCTTCGTCGCGGGCGCCGACATCAAGGAGATGGCGGAGTTCGATGCGCCGAAGGCACGCGCCTTTATCGATGAACTGCGCCGCCTGTGCGATGCCGTGCGCGACCTCAGCGTGCCGGTCATCGCCCGCATTCCGGGATGGTGTCTTGGTGGCGGTCTCGAATTCGCGCTGGCCTGCGACCTGCGGATCGGCTCGGACGAAGCCAAGCTGGGCATGCCGGAAGTCAAGGTCGGCATCCCGTCCATTATCCACGCGGCGTTGCTGCCGCGTCTGGTGGGTCAGGCTCGCAGCAATTGGCTCCTGCTTACCGGCGAAGTGATCGACGCCAGAGAGGCGCTCAGCTACGGCCTGCTGGATCGTGTCGTCGCACCTTCCGAACTCGACAACGAGATCGACCGCGTCGCCAGCCTCATGGCGGGATACGGACCGGCCGTGATGGCTCAGCAAAAACGCCTGCTACGCGAATGGGAACAGG
Organism: Alcaligenaceae bacterium; assembly: GCA_029268265.1. GTDB lineage: Bacteria > Pseudomonadota > Gammaproteobacteria > Burkholderiales > Burkholderiaceae_B > Yanghanlia. The sequence goes on from JAJUGH010000077.1 coordinate 6,389, forward strand.
AGCCGCTCGAAACCTCCATTCTGAACGGCGTGGAAGAGTTCGCCCAAGCGTTCGACACCGGCGAACCGCAGCGTTATATGGGCGAGTTCGTGCGAGCCAAGCAGAACAAGCATTGAGCTTTAGCGGCCCCGCCCGGTAACATCCCCCGCTTGAGTCCATCTTTCTTCGGACTCAAGCGGAATGGGAGCCGGTATTGCACTACGACCTAAAGGACCTTCGTCTCTTTCAGGCTATCGCGGAAGCGGGAAATCTGTCTGTCGGAGCGGCCGCCATGCATATGACGGCGTCCTCCGCCAGCTACCGCTTGAAGAACCTTGAGTATGCGGTCGGGAGCCAGCTCTTCGTACGCACTCCCAAAGGCATGACACTCACCCAGGCTGGTGAAGTCCTGGCGCGCCACGCCCGCAACCTGTTGCGGGATGTCGAGATCATGCATACCGAGCTCGGGGCGTACTCGGCCAATCTTCGCGGCACCATTCGGCTGCTGGCAAACAGCAGTGCGCTGAACAGCTTCATCATTCCAAGCCTGGCACGCTTCCTGGTGTCGAACGAGAACATCAACGTCGACCTGAAGGAACAGGAAAGCCCAACCATCAGTCAGGCGATTGCCGAAGGACAGGCGGATATCGGCGTGGGCGCCGGATTGGAAGCTCACCCGGGCCTACATCGGGAGCTTTACGCGGTGGACCGCCTGGTCGCCGTGATGGCGCCGGACCATCCCCTGGTACGCCACGATGAGATTTCATTCAAGGACCTGCTGGCGCACGAGCTCGTATCCGTGGAGCGGAACAGCAGCAACTATCTTTACCTGAATCATCAAGCCCGCTTGGCCGGTATCCCGATGCGAGTGCGGGTGCACGTGCACAACTTCAATGCCCTGCTGTACATGGTAGAGACCGGCGTAGGGGCCTCGGTAGTGCCGGCAAGCACGGCGGAGGACGCCATACGGCAGGGTCGCGTGGCTGCCGTACGGCTGTCAGACCCTTGGGCCGCGCGCGAACTGTATCTGGTTTACGCAGAGGATCCCGGCCAGCCGGAGCTGGTCCGGGAATTTGCGCGGATCCTTCTGAACGACCCGCAGGTAACGGCCGTGCGCGAGTCGCGCTGAAGCAGTTCGCGCTGAGGCGACTCGCGCAAGCGCTTAGCCGCGAACCTTGGTGATGGCCTCATCCAGATGCGCCAGCATCAGCGAGATTTCCTCTTCTGACACATTCAATGCTGGCATGAAACGCAGCAGATTGGGACGGGGCGAATTCAGCAGCAGGCCTTCCGGCGTACGAGCCATGGCGGTCTGCACAATGGCCGCGCCATCATCGCCGTCGAGAATCAGCGCACGCAGCAGGCCTGCGCCGCGCTCACCCTTGAAGCCCCACTTGGCACCCAGCTCAAGCAGGCCTTCGGAAAGCTGGCGGCCGCGCGCCTGCACGCTTTCCAGGAAGCCATCGGCCATCAGCGCATCAAATACCGCCACGCCCACAGCCGTCATGACCGGGTTGCCGTTGTACGTGCCGCCCTGCTCGCCATAAGCGAAGCAGGACACCGCTTCACGCGCACACAGCGCCGCCAGCGGCACACCGCCGCCGATGCCCTTGCCCAGCGTCATGATGTCCGGTTCGATCCCGTACTGCTGGTAGGCGAACATGGAGCCCGTGCGGCCGAAGCCCGTCTGCACTTCGTCCACGATGAAAAGGATGCCTTCTTCTTCGGTCAGTTTGCGCAGCCCTTGCATGAATTCCTGCGTGGCCGGCAGCACGCCGCCCTCGCCTTGTACGGGCTCGAGCATGACGGCGACCGTCTCGGCGTCGATAAGCGCCTTCACCGATTCCAGATCATTCAGGACGGCCTTGGGGAAGCCCGGCACTTGCGGTGCGAACATCGTGTCCCAGCCGGCCTTGCCGGAAGCGGACATGGTCGCGAGCGTACGGCCGTGGAAACCGTGGTCCATGGTGATGATCTTGTAGGCGCCATTGCGATTCAGGCGTCCCCACTTACGGGCGAGCTTGATGGCGCCTTCGTTGGCTTCCGCGCCGCTGTTGGCGAAGAACACCCGATCAAAGCAGGAAGCGCTGGTAATGCGCCGCGCAAGTTCCATGGACGGCGCATTGAAGTACGCCGGAGAAGGATTGATCAGTTGGCCGGCCTGCGCTTCCATCGCGCGTCGCACTTCGGGAGGGCAATGCCCCAGGCTATTCACCGCCCAGCCCTGGATGAAGTCCAGGTATCGCTTGCCGGTGTGATCCTCGAGCCACGAGCCTTCGCCGCGAACAAAAACCAGCTCAGGACGCGCCACGATGTCCATCAAAGCGTTCATCCCTGCCCGATCAAATTCCATATCGATTCCCTTAACAGTGAAGAAAAGGCGCCGCCAAGCAGCGCCCATGCGGAATTTTAGCTTGCCGCTCAGGAAAAGAGACTGAGCTGCGGATCCGCTGCAAGCGTTGGCGTGTCAGACTCCGCGCCCCGCGCCACCAGACCGCCGACTCGCACCCCCAGCAGTCGTATGCGCCGGTCCATGGGGATGCGTGACAGGCACAGGCCGGCTGCCTGGCGAATCGCCGCGCCATCATGCACGGCCAGGGGCAAAGTGTGGTCCCGGGTGACCGTGCGGAAGTCGTCAAATCTGACCTTCACGCCGATGGTCTTGCCAGCGATCTCCTTGCGTTCCAGATCGCTATGCAGACGCGCGCACAGATCGTTCAGGACACGCCCGAGAATCAGTCGATCGCGGCGCACGTGGAGATCGCGCTCGAAAGTGGTTTCCCGGCTTACCGACTTTGGCGTCGATTCCACCACCACCGGCCGGTCGTCCCGACCGTTGGCCACTTCGAGCAACCAATGGGTGTAGCGCTCGCTGAAGCGGGTCAGCAATACCTCGCGTGGCGTGCGGGCCAGATCGCCCACCGTGAGCAGGCCCATGTCGGTGAGCTTGGCCTGCGCCTTCGGTCCGATGCCGTTGATGCGCCCCACCGGCAGCGACCAGATACGCCCTTCCAGATCGCCCTTGCCAATCAGCGTGATCCCGTCCGGTTTGTCGAGGTCCGAAGCAATCTTTGAGAGCAGCTTGTTGGGCGAGACGCCGATGGAACACGTCAGCCCGGTGGCATCATGGACCGCCTGCTTCAGGCGCCGGGCCAGCGTCAGGCTATCCTCGGGGTGCTCGGTCAGGTCGATGTAGATTTCATCGATTCCCCGGTCTTCGATTTTGGACGCAATACTCGCCACCGCCTCCTTGAAGCGGCGCGAATACTGGCGATAACGATTGAAGTCCGCCGGCAACAGCACCGCTTCCGGCGCCAGCTTGGCGGCCTTCATCAAACCCATGGCCGAATGCACGCCGAACTTGCGGGCCTCATAAGTGGCCGTGGTGATCACGCCCCGGCCCACGTAATGACGCAGGCGGGAATAAAGACGCGTGCCATCAGGCGCAACGCTGGGCTGGGTGGTATTACCGCCGCCGATCACCACCGGCAGTCCGCGCAGTTCGGGGTAGCGCAGCAGCTCCACGGACGCGAAAAAAGCGTCCATATCCAGATGAGCAATGCGGCGCGACATCGAAGACTTCCCCAGGCCAACGTGAATTCCTGAAGCATACACGTAGCGCACAGGGACGGGGCGGCGAGTCGGTAGACGCCGGGGGCAGCCTGCTGTGACCGCGTTAATTCTGCCCCGATGGTCGATCCAGTGCGGCAGCAAGAGCCGCCACCGTCTGCTTCAAATCTTCATCGCTGGCGCGGGGAGCAAGACGGAAGATCAGATCCTTCTGCTCGATGTACACGGGCGAGGTGATGTCGGTCTTTTCGTGCATAGGCAGCACGTGCGCGTGCACATGCGCGACGTCGGTGCCCGTAAACAGGAATGCCGCGCGCTCAACTCCATAATGCAGCTTCATCGCCTTGCCCAGCCGCTGGCCAAGATGCACGATTCTCGAGGCGAGTTCCGGCGGCAGATCATCGAAGTAATCGTGATGCGTTTTAGGGACGATGAGCACGTGCCCCGGCCGTATGGGCTGAATATCCAGGAAGGCTTTCAGGTGTTCGTCTTCGTACACGACATGCGAAGGAATGGCCCCTGAAGCGATACGGCAGAAGATGCAGGTATCGGCGTGACTTGCGGTTTGGTCGACGTCAGCGTCGGGCTGTTCGGTGCTCATGGTGTCTCCTCTTTTATTGTGTGCTGGCGATGATATAACCGGAAAGCGCCTTTGAATGCTAGGCTTGATGTGTCCCATCCACCCGTACGAAAGAGGCGATGATGAGCAAAATGCCGGCACTGTTCATCGGGCACGGCAGCCCCATGAATACCTTGGAAGACAACGG
>JAJUGH010000078.1 GCA_029268265.1 Alcaligenaceae bacterium
GGCCTTGCCGGCCGCCATGATGCCAAAGCGGGCTTGCGGAGAATCCAGCACGATCGGGTTCAGGCGATTGCGTCGCACGTACGCCAGGGCCGCGTACAGCTTGTAGTCGAGTAGCCGCGCCTCCTGGGCGAGCGGGGTATCGGGCCAGCGCAAGTTCAGCCCATCAGCGGGCAGCTCGAAGTCTTCGGGCAGCCATATCTGCGGGCGCAGCGGGTCGACGTCGATGGAAGCGCTCGATTCCACCACCTCGGTTACGCATTTCATGCCCACCCAGAGTCCTGTGTAGCGGCTCATGGCCCAGCCATGCAGGCCGAAGTCCAGGTATTCCTGGACGTTGGCCGGGTAGAGCACCGGGATGCCCGCGGACATCAGATTGTGTTCGGACTGGTGAGCCACGGTGGACGACTTCGCGGCATGGTCGTCGCCCGCAAGCACCAGCACGCCCCCATGGCGGGAAGTTCCGGCCGCGTTGGCATGCTTGAACACATCCATGCTGCGGTCCACGCCGGGGCCTTTGCCGTACCACATGCTGAAGACGCCTTCATGTGTGGCGTCCTTGTACAGATTCACCTGTTGCGTTCCCCAACAGGCGGTAGCGGCAAGGTCTTCATTAACGCCTGGCTGAAAGACGATGTCGCGAGCCTTGAGGTGGGATTTCGCCTGCCACAAGGCCTGATCGAGCGCGCCCAGCGGCGAGCCGCGATAGCCGGAAATGAAACCCGCGGTGTTCAGCCCCGCCGCCCTGTCGCGCGCCTGTTGTTGCATGGGCAGCCGCACCAGGGCTTGCGTGCCGCTCAGATAGACGCGTCCGCTTTCGAGAAGGTATTTGTCTTCCAACGACACGTCGGCGCCATGCGGCAGTGCCGATGCCGGCAAGGGTGCATTCATTTCATTGTCTCCTGTGGTGCCTGGATGGCGGCTCCTGCTCGTTTGGGTCCGGCGGAGCGCTCTTGTTGTGGTGTTCTTGTGTCTTGCTTTTTTGGTCTTTTGAATGAGTGTATGCGCAGGCGGCGCTGGCGTAAAACGCGGGATGCCTCGAGTCCCGACGCAACACCGCCGCCCGGAGGCGGCGGTGAGGAAGCGAAAGGATGGGCGTCAGGGTTGGGACATGTTCAACCCGACCATCAAGGTACCAGCGCCAGTCCGAAGCGTACCTGCGAGCCGGTCTTCTGGTCGTAGCCCAGCAGCGTCTCGTTGTAGCCCTTGAAATATTGGGCGTACAGATAGCCGTTCATGTTGAGGAAAGTGCGCTTCAGCGGCCAGGCGGCTTCGAGCTGAGTGCTTTCACGCCCGCCCTTGCCGCGACGGTACAGGCCGGTCAGCACCAGGCCATCGTCCTGCGCCCAGCGCAGCCTCCAGTCGATCTTGCCGACATAATCCTTGTAGTCCGGATTCTCTTCAATGCTGAAGTATTGCTTGTAGCGAGGCGTGAAGCTCAGCGTGCTGCCGCCGCCGAAGCGGTAATTGAATTCGGGCTGTACATAGGCGAAGTTCAGCGCCCGCGAGTCGTCTCCGCTCTTGCCGTTGGACTCATGCTCCACGCCGCCCTGGAAGCCCAGGTAGAAGGGGCTGCCGTCCGCACGGAGCAGCGCATCGCGCCGCCAGAACAGACTCGGCTTGAATGACGTATCAATGAAAGGGTGAGAGTCCGAGTGCAGGTCCCACAGCGATGTCTGCGTATAGCCGAGGTATAGCCCATCGAGGAAACTCGGATGCTGAAGGTCCTCCGGCGTGAACAGGCGATACTTCAAGCTGATCTGGAAGCGGGCCATCCGGTGGTCGTTGCCGCCGTAGGCAAAATAGACCGGCTCGTAAGGCGAGACAGCGCTACGGAATCGTTCGAAACCTGGGTTGGGGGTCGAGCCCAGCGTCGCAACGGGGCTGGGGCCACCGGCATGCGAGGCACCCGCGTGGGCGACGGCCTGCTCAGAGGCGATCGGGTCACCCAGCATCGGATCACCCTTGCTGGCATCCAGCACCGGGCCGTCAGCCGGTGCCGCGGCTACCAGTCCCCCGGCTGTCAGGCTCGTGTCCAGGGCGAGCAGCGTGGAGTCGCCTTCCACATTCACCGCCTGCAGGCCGGTGGCGCCTTGCGGAACGACCGCGCGCCATTGAAAGCGCGCAAAGCTGTTCACCGGGATCGAGGCGGCTGCCGTTCCACTGGTGAGATTCGCAATGCTGCGCAATGTGGTGCCGCGCTCGCTACGCCATTGCAGTACGATGGTCTCAGGGGCCTGCCAATCCATGGCGTTGGGAGTGTCGTTGAACACCAACCCCTGGACATGGATGGTTTCGCCCGCCGTGGCGTGGTTGCGATCCAGTGAATAGGAAATCCCCGCCCAGGCGCCCAGTGGCAAAGCGGCGGAAAACGCGAGCGTTGCGATGGCGAGGCAGCTCTTCATGGAAAGCCGCGTTCTTTTCGTTCTGGTTGTCATGTGTGCTACCGCTAGGTGAGAGTGCGAAATGTAGCATTGGGCTTTGCAAGCCCCGCTACGAGCTGTAACCGCGCCGGTCCCAGCGAATACCGTGCCCGGCAGCGTCTGGGGTAAAATGCCGGCTTCCCACGCGGCAGTAGCTCAGCTGGATAGAGCACGGGCCTTCTAAGCCTGAGGTCGGGGGTTCGAGACCCTCCTGCCGCGCCAGACACATGCACGAGTAGATAAAGCGGGCTTTCCTGATCCAAGTAGCCTATGCTGAGGCGCTAGGCCGCAGCACCTTCGCTACGGCCGCATTGACCACTGGAGGTCAACATGGATAAGCACGGTAAGCCGCCCAAAAAGGCACAGCCTAAACAACCTGCAACTGCACCCAGTGCACCGGGGTGGCCTGCACAAGACGCCAATGCCGGTGTGAAACGCGCCAGTGCAGGGCATGATCGTAAGCCGGTGGGCAGAGGTGCCGCCCGCGGCCGGTGACTGTAGGTATTGGTTACATTGTTGCCGGGTCCTGTGTCGCGGTGCCGCCACGGCATGGGTCCCGGAACTACGGCGCAACTTAGTACGAGTTGAGCGAAGATAGAGGCATTTTGGCCTGATCGAAATCCTGCTCACCATTGTTTCCATCGTATGGCTACCCTAGTATTCGCCCTTTTCTCAGATAGGGGTAGCCATGTCCGCCGTCTTATCGCAACCAGCGTCCACATCCGCCTGGACCGTCGCCTCGATTCTCCAACTGCTGGAGAAGGCATTATTGGACCTGTTGTTTCAAGCCCAGCAAGTCCATCGCGATCACCATCCAGCAAACACGGTCCAGCTTTCCACGTTGCTCTCCATCAAGACCGGCTCCTGTAGCGAAGACTGCGGATATTGCCCTCAGTCCAGGCATTACGAAACCGGCGTCCGCGAAGAGCGGCTGCTGGATCTTGAAAAAGTCCTTGCAGCAGCGAAGGCCGCGAAGGAGCAGGGGGCGCAGCGGTTCTGCATGGGGGCCGCCTGGCGATCCCCCACCGAACGTCAGCTGGACGATGTGGTGGAGATGGTATCGGCCGTGAAGTCGCTTGGGCTGGAAACCTGCGTGACGCTGGGTATGCTGAAGCCCGGTCAGCCCAAGCGGCTGCGGGACGCCGGGCTGGACTATTACAACCACAACCTCGATACGTCGCCGGAGTTCTACGGCAACATCATCACCACGCGTACGTACCAGGACCGCCTGGAGACGCTCGAAGCCGTACGCTCCGCCGGCATCCGGGTCTGTAGCGGCGGCATCGTCGGGCTGGGCGAGTCGCGGCGTGAGCGGGCCGGCCTCATTGCGCAACTCGCCAATCTGGATCCCTATCCCGAATCGGTGCCCATCAACAACCTGGTACGCGTGGAAGGCACGCCGCTCGCGGATGCGCCGCCTATCGACGAATTCGAGTTTGTACGGACGGTTGCGGCGGCGCGCATCACCATGCCGAAGGCCGTACTGCGCTTGTCAGCCGGCCGCGCCGAGATGAGCGACACCATGCAGGCGCTTTGCTTCTTGGCCGGCGCGAATTCCATCTTCTATGGCGAGGAGCTGCTTACCACCGGCAATCCGCAGGTTGCCAAGGACAAGGCATTGCTCGAGCGCCTGGGCATGCATTCTTTGTAGGAGTGCCAGAAGTGCGAGGATGAGGCCACGGCGAGGAGAGGGAGGCCGTAGCGCGCTATCGGGGCAGGCCGCCAAACCGCTCGAAAAAGAAGTCGGCCGTGGGAGCGGCATCGGGATCTTCTTCACGCAGGGCCGTCATGATGTACTGCTCGGCTCGGCGGTAGGTGGCGCGGTATAGGTCGCGGCACAATTCGTAAGCCATTTTGCCGGCCCAGTCTGCCGGCAGCAATTCGATGGGCAGACGCGGGTCGTGCAACAGGGCACGCCGGAATTCGTGCACCACCAGACTACGGATGGTGAAGGCAAGTTCCGGCGTCACCGACGAAGGCGCCGTTCGTATCAGCGCGGGCAGGGGGCCGAAGTGGCTGAGAAATTCCTGGTAATTGCGGCTGATGTCCTCGAGCGGCCAATATTCACTGACCAGCTCAGACAACGGGCGACCCTCGATTTCCCTCCCTTGCGCCATGGCGCTGATGAAGACATCCTGCCGCACATGATAGGCGTCAAGAATTTCCTGCAGTGTGTCGCGTTCGGGGTTGGGATGGATGAACACCGTGGGAGACAGCGCGGCAAATCCTTCCCAACTCAATTCCTTGCGAAGTTCGCTGCGCGTCTGAGGGTTCAGACGACCATTAGCGGCAAACACCAATGTCCAATAGCCCGACCATGCCAGATAGGTGGGCGAGTACACGCGCTTGTATGCCCGGGTGAAGCGCTGCACGGCGGTATCACGCAAGGTGTACAGGCTGCGCCGGCCTTCGCGCCTGCCGACCAGCCACCCGTCTTCTGCCAGCCGGAAAACGCTCGTGCGCACCAGGCGGTCATTGATGCCGAAGGGGGCCAGCAGACGGATGAGGCTGCCCAGCCAGAGCCCCCCGCCGTGCGGCCGGATCGCATCTCCGAAAAGCGTCATGACCAGCGATTTGGCGCGGGGCGGATTCTCGTCCAGGTAACGGGTCGTCCATTCCTGCAAGGCAAGCGACTGGGTTCTGGGCATTGTTATGGTTTATACAATCAGGGGCTTCCGGCCGCTTCGCGGAAAGCAAGATGGCCAGGCGTAATTATGCAGGAATGCCGCCATAAGCCGAAATCCGTATCATGAGACGGTGGCTATAGGTAGGGGCTTGCCAGCCAGATGATGCGGTTGCGCAACCGCTTGCGGAACGGGATGGCCGCCAGAGACTCCAGCGTCACCGCTTCCGCATGGGCGATCTCCAGGTCGATGAGGTCCTCAATGCGGCGGGCGAGATGGCGGCTATAGATTTCCATATCCAGTTCAAAGTTGAGCCTCAGGCTGCGCGGATCCAGGTTTGAGGATCCGATCATCGACCAGGCGCCATCGATGGTCGTGAGTTTGGAATGGTTGAACGGGCCTGCAGTGCGCCACACCCGGCAACCGGCCCGCAGGACCTGGTCGAGCTGGGCGGTCATCGCATAATTCACGAGGCGCAGATTGTTCTTGCCGGGAATGACGATGTCCACCAATACACCGCGACGCGCGGCGGTGTTGATGGCGCCTAGCAGCACCTGGTCCGGCAGGAAGTAGGGCGACTGAATCCGTATGTGGTGCTGCGCGACGGCGAACGCGCCTTGCAGCAGGTTATGAGTGCTGGCTACGTAGCGATCTGGCCCCGAATGGATACAGCGTGCCGCCACATGGGGCGTGGGAGCAGTCCACTCATGGGCGATCCAGCGCTCGAACGGCAGCACTTCCTTGGTGGTGAATTCCCAATCATGGGCAAAAACGGCCATCAGCTGCGCCACGACCGGTCCTTCCACACGAAAATGCGTATCGCTGTTGGCCTTATGGCCTGCGATCGCGGATACAAAACCCTCGCGAATGTTCATGCCGCCGGTGAAACCCAGGCACCCGTCCACCACGAGTATCTTCCGGTGACTGCGCAAATTCGCATAGGGCATGCGGATGCCCATCGGATTCGTCATGAACAGCGCATACGGAATGTCGTTGCGGCGTAATGACCACGTGATTGCAGGATTCGAATACCGCACACCGATCGCGTCGATCAGTACCCGTATTTCCACGCCGCGCTTGTGGGCGCGTGCCAGCGCCTCCACGAAGCGGCGACCCTGGGAATCGTTATCGAAGATATAGGTTTCCAGCGCGATGGTGCGCTTGGCGCCATCGATTGCGGCGAGCATGGCGGGGTAGGCCTCATCACCGCTGCGCAGTATCTCGATGTTGTTGCCCGGCCGCAGGCCGAAGCGGCTGACACGGTTGCTCAAGGTATGCAGCGAAGCAAACTGCGGCGCCGCCAGTTGCGCAATATCGATGGGCGCACGCGCGTCGCTACTGATGTATTGCCGCAGACTGCGATTGCGCTGGTCGGAAATCTGATCGTGCCGGATCCGGTTGATACCCGCAATCAGGTAGATGAGCGGCCCCAGCAACGGCGACATGATGATGACGCCGACCCAGGCGATGGCCGCGCGTACGTCGCTTTTCGTCATGGCGGCGTGGACGGCCGCCGTGCCGCCTATTCCTATGCTCAACGCCAGAACTATATGCGGCCAGTACTCATCCAGGAGTAAATGCAGATTCGTCATGCATACACCGTGTGGCTGGCAGGATGTCGCCGGGGAGCGGGCAGTGTACCCGATGCAATGCGTGGTTACGCTGGCGCAGTCGCCGCCGGTGGGTCCAATATTTGCCTGAACGCGGCAACTCAGTTTTTCTCAGTACAAGGAGATGCCATGCGTTCCATCCTGCTTTGGCTGATAGGCGTTCCTATCCCCATCATCATTCTCATCGCCCTGCTTTTCTGATTCGATTTCCAACCAGACGGGAGGTCTCATGGCCTATACAACAGATGCTGCCACAGGTACTGCCAGAGGAATGCCGGTGGTCAGGCCGCAGGCCGCCATATCCTGGGCGGCAGTCTTTGCGGGGACGGTCATCGCCTGCGCCTTGTCCATCACTTTGCTGACGGGCGGGGTAGGGCTGGGCTTTATCGTGATGTCGCCGCATGAGGGTGAAGGCGCAAGCGCCGGCGCTGTCGGTATCGCTGCGATCGTATGGATGTTCGTCGTGCATATCGTGGCCTACGGAGTGGCCGGGTACGTGACGGGGCGGCTGCGCCCGATGTGGGCGCCCCGCTATAGCGACGAAGTGTATTTCCGCGATACAGCCCATGGCCTGGCGGTCTGGGCCCTGAGCGCGCTCATCAGTGTGGCGGTGTTCGGCTCCGCCTTCTCCGCCGCCATGGGTATGGTGGCCCGCGGCGGCGCGGCGGCTGTCGAGGCGACGGCAATGCCGGTCGCGATGGCAGGCGCATCTGCTGCTGGGTCCGGTCAGGGCGAAGGGTCCGGTTCACAACAGCCGGGAGCCGACTACATCGTCGACCGCATGTTCCGCGGTGAGCAGCCTGATCCGGCGGCTGATCCGCAAGCGGCACGGGCCGAGCTGGCCAGAATGGTTGCGGTTGCCGGAGTGCGGGGCGATATCGCGGAGGAAGACCGCGACTACATGGCAAGGGTGGTGGCTGCGCAAGGGGGCATGCCTGAAACCCAGGCGCGCGAGCGAGTCGATGCCGCGTTGGATCAGGCAGAGCAGATGCGACAGCAGACGATCGACCAGGCCAAAGAAGCTGCTGATGCGGCTCGTAAAGCGGCGGCCGGTCTGGCGCTGTGGGCCTTCGCGGCCATGCTGGTGGGCGCTTTCGTCGCTGCCTGGATGGCGATGGTCGGAGGCCGGGCAGCCCGCGATCCGGACTAAAGCAATGCGCTCACAACTGCTGCCGGCTTATTCGCCGGCGGCAGTCTGGGCGACTGCGACCGTGTTGGGCTTATTGCTCAGAAGCAAGCCTGCTGCGGGCTCAGGCGTGGCCCAAGGTGTCTCGCCAGACGCGCCGGCCTTGCGGCGTAAGGCGCAAACGCCCCGCCTCGTCGGCCACTTCCAGCAGCTGTTCGCTCTTGGCCCACTCAAATACCTGAGTGAGTTCTACGTCGCCGGCGCTCATGGCACTGCCTTTGGCCAGGAGTTCTGCTTCCGAAAGCGTTGCATGCTGGTATGAAAAAGCCTCCAGCAGTTTGCGCCATACACGTTGTATGTCAGTGGTCTCGTTCAATTTGTTTTCGTTATCTAGTCGATGGGGCGCGGCCCCAATGTCTCCAGGGGACTGCCAGCTGCGCTTACCGAGGATACCCGCTACGGCCCCGCGGCGCCAGCAAATACTTGAAAGCGAAGACGATCATACGGACGGCAAACGTAAAAAAGCCCGCGCTAAGGCGGGCTTTCAGGAATTCTGGGGTGACCGATGGGGCTCGAACCCACGACAACCGGAATCACAATCCGGGACTCTACCAACTGAGCTACGGTCACCATTGTTCCGAAGCCAAAACTACGTGCTGCCTCGGAAAGAACAAGGATTCTAGCACGGTTCCTGCGCCGCGCGCCAGTCACCGGTAGGCTGTTCCGTTCGATCAGGCAGCGTTGTACCGTGTTTGCCCGTGTCCGGTCGTCGCGGTATCGTAGAAACGCACTGCAAACAGCCCGCAGTCCCTGGGGCGATAATGCGGCTTCCGGCTTGCTGAGAAGGTTGATTCAGTCGCAGGAAGATTTGACTCAACAAGAAAGGTAGGAAACGTTCAATGGCACAGCTCTTCGTGATTCACCCAGAGAATCCGCAGTCCCGGCTGCTCAACCAGGCCGGCCAGCTTCTGGCCGAGGGCGGGTTGGTAGCTATTCCGACCGATTCCAGCTATGCCGTGGTGGCACGGCTTGATGACAAATCTGCCGCGGAAGCGCTTCGCCGCCTTCGCGGGCTCGATGACCGCCATCATCTCACGCTGCTTTGCCGCGACCTGGGCGAAATCAGCCACTTCGCCCGGGTCGACAACCGCCAATATCGCTTTCTGAAGCTGGCCACTCCCGGCTCGTACACCTTCATACTGGAAGCTACCAAAGAGGTACCGCGCCGAGTGTCGCATCCCTCGCGCAAGACCATCGGCATTCGTGTGCCCAATCACCGCATTGCGCTGGACTTCATCGAGGCCGCCGGCACGCCGCTGGTATCAACCACGCTGATACCCGACGGCGAGGACCAGCCTTTGAACGATGCCCAGGAAATTTTTCAACGCTACGCCAACCAGCTGGCTGCCGTCATCGATGGCGGTGCGTGCTCCTTGTCTCCCACTACGGTTATCGATCTGACGGGCGCCTCGCCCGAAGTCCTGCGCCGCGGCCAGGGCGACCTTGCTGCCGTCGGCCTCGATTGAACCGGCCCCTGTGATGTCCGAACTCATTCAAACCATTACGGTGTACGCGCTGCCGGTCCTGTTCGGCATCACGCTCCATGAAGCAGCACACGGATACGTCGCCCGCATGTTCGGCGACCCGACAGCCTGGCAGCAAGGGCGCATCAGCCTGAACCCGATCCGCCATATCGATCCAGTGGGCACGATCGTCGTGCCCCTGGTTCTGCTCTTTTCCACGAAGATGCTCGGTGGCGGCGGGCTGCTTTTCGGTTGGGCCAAACCGGTTCCGGTCGACTGGAGCCGACTGCGCAATCCCAAGCGTGACATGGCGTGGGTGGCACTGGCCGGCCCTGCGTCCAACCTGGTGATGGCGATCATCTGGGCCATCACGCTGCGTCTCCTTGCCGAAGGGGGCGCCTCCGCCACCGATTTCTGGGCGCGCATGGCCATCGCCGGGGTGCAGGTGAACCTGATCCTGATGGCCCTGAACCTGGTGCCGCTGCCGCCGCTGGATGGCGGACGCATCGTGACCAGTCTTCTTCCGAACCGGATGGCCTATCAGTACTCCCGGATCGAGCCTTATGGGATTCTCATTTTGATCGTACTGATGGTGACGGGGATGCTCTGGTTCGTGCTCGGGCCCTTCCTTCTGTTCGGCCAGACCATCATCGAATGGTTTTTGTGAACTTCGCCATTAATCCGAGTAAACTTGCGTGTCAGGTTCGGTGCGGCGCCCTGGGGTGCCGCGCTGACGCGTTAGTGGAGATCATCTGAAAAATGGCTAGTACGGATTCACCGATTCCCATGTTCAAGGGCAGCATGGTGGCCCTCATTACACCCATGCATCCCGATGGCAGCCTTGATCTCGACGCATTCCGAAAACTTATTGATTGGCATGTCAGCGAAGGCACCGATGCGCTGGTCGTCGTCGGCACCTCCGGCGAATCGCCTACCGTCGACTTCGAAGAGCATGCCGATATCATCCGCGTGGCAGTCGAACACGCGGCAGGCCGTATCCCCGTCATTGCCGGTGTGGGTGGCAACTCCACCGCCGAAGCCATCGAACTTACCCGTGACGCGGTCAAGGTAGGCGCGCAGGCCGGTCTGTCAGTGGTGCCATACTACAACCGGCCCACTCAGGAAGGCATGTACCAGCACTTCCGCAAGGTGGCCGAAACGGTCGATTTGCCCCTCATTCTGTATAACGTCCCCGGTCGCTGTGTGGCGGACCTGTCCAATGACACGGTCCTGCGGCTGGCCCAGATTCCAAACATCATCGGCATCAAGGACGCCACGGGCGACATTGGTCGTGCCGGTCTGTTGCTGCGTGACATTCCAGAAGATTTCCTGGTCCTGAGTGGAGACGATCCCACTGCAGCGGCGCTGATGCTGCTGGGCGGCCACGGGAATA